>JBEGUT010000478.1:0-4017 GCA_041178745.1 Planctomycetota bacterium
GGACTAAGACGAGTTTGTTGCCTAGTCGCAAGAGATACAATGGATGGCGACCTGCCAAGCGACTAGTTCCGAGGACCTGAAAAACCTCGCGAGGAAGCTCACTGTTCTGCGCACCTCGAGTCTTTTTCAGTAGCAGCATTAACCCGAGGAAAAGTGCAAGCACGATCAGCAAACTAGTAAACATCGTCATCGTTGAACCGAAAGCAGTCGACGTAGGTTTGCCAAGCCCCTTCCCTTCCCCAACGCTATCGGTTCGAGGCCGCAAGGCGATAGGTTCACGCACCAAAGTCGCCGCGGGCGAGGCAGTACCTGTTTCGGCTGACGATAATGGGATATCTTGGTCGCTCGAAGAAAGCGCTCGCGAGCCACCATGCGGAATGGTTCTTGGAGCATCGATGGCGGAGGCTGGTTGTACAAAAGGGTCGAGCCGACTTGCCGGCGATTCACTCTGATTTGAGTCACCTGAAAAACGAGGAGCATTTGGCAACTGTGAATTCGCCTGCGCATTGCGGGAACTGGCTTGTGGCGTAAATTCAGTAGTCGCGGTACGAGTCTCCGCGCGTGTATCGACTGAGGGATAATTCTGCTGTGCCTGGACAGAATGAGTGATTGCTGACACCAAGCAAGCTGAAACTACCAGCGTAGAAAGCGTTCTCCATTTTTGTCGTGCAGTCATGACAGGCCTCCTGTTGCCCTCAGATTGCTCACTGGATCCAAGTTTTCCGGATCCTAATGCTCGGGATCCTATTGCTCGGGATCCTATTGCTCCAGCGGTGTATCCGATCCCACTAACTGGGCAATACGAACACAGAAGTTGTCATTGAGAACCAACACTTCGCCTCGGGCTACCAAGCGACCATTGACGTACACATCGACCGGATCACCTGCTAGTTTTTCCAGGGCGACAACGGAGCCTTTGCGAAGTTTGAGAATTTCATCTAGGTGCATGTTGGCACGACCAAGCTCAATCTTCAGATCGAGGTCTACGTCATGCAAAAGATCCATCGAGATTTTCTCAGGTGGCCCACCTTCCCCAACAAGCTCTTCAAGCACAAAGGGGCTTGGCTTGGGGCCATGCATGCTGTTTTCTACACCTTTCAGTGCCGCTTCGGTTTGTTCCAGCAGCTGGGCGGCATCGGCCGCAGTGCGGGCAGCCATTTGGTCGGGGGAAAGCGGCTGCGAAGGGGCTGCAGAAGCAGTGCCCGGATTGGCCGCTGGGTTATTTACATTTGAGTCGGACATCGCACTGCCTCCTGCGCAGCGATTTCCTCGAAACTAAAACATTTCCGGTGAATGTTGCCCCTGCACCGGTAGGGTTCTTGACGGAACACCGTAGCAAGCGAAATGCAATCCAAAGCATGTTCGAGTTGCTAGTTATGGCTATCCAGCTGCTTTTCGCAGACCCTGATTCTCGCTCTTGGGTTCGAAAATCAGGTACTGCTCAAGCAGGTAATTCTCATCGTTTCTTGGTATTCCTCCGATCCTTTATCCTCCTTGGATAAGGCAGGAGAAATGCAAGCATTAGCTATTCCTCATAGATCTCGTAGGACTCGAAGCCTACGTCCTCTAATAAGGGTTCGCCTAATACTTCATTACTTATGGCCAAAATTCGTCGTTGGATCAATGCCAATTGATCTTCATTGAGCTCTTCAAAGGTCGCCGTTCGGATTTCCATGATCAAACGATGGCGGAAACGACCGCTCGTTTCTTTGAATTGCTTATCCAGTTTGCCTTGGTTCTTACCTTTAACAGTGCCGAATAATTTGAATTCGATTCGATGGTTTCGTTGGTCACCGCCTGGTTTGCAGATCACGCTGAATTCGCCCAAAGGAAACTCGAGCGTAGCATTGGCATCTGCCTTGCCATGACCACCTCCACCCTCACCATGCCCATCTTTTTCCTCTTCATGGTTGCCCACATTTTGAATCAAGCGAGCTTCTGCTAATTTGGCCACTTCATCGGCCGAGGGTACAGCCAGGAAGAAGAGCGCTGTTTCAGCGACAATCACTGAGCAAACAAAACCGGCGATAAGTATCTTGGGAAGAACCGAGCCTCCTTTGGCAGCTTTCTCTTGTTTGGCATCTGCGGCTGGAGCGTGGCTTGCGGGCTTGGACATTTTCGAGGGATCCTATATGTTTTCTTGACTTCGTCGACGAGTTGTATTCAAGTCGGCGGTACTTCAGCTTTGAAGAGATCGAGGTTGATAAGTTGTTGTGGTTACAGGTGGAGTTTTGGGAGACATTTCGCGACTCCAACCAGTAGGAACGAGATGTTTGCTTTGTTGGTAACGGATCGTTCGGCTGACCACCTCATCCATCGACTCCGCCACCAGGAGCAATTCACCTGTAGTTAGTGTGACGAAGGTGTCTGGTTTTTCCTCGACAAATCGGATCAACTCGGCATTCACGATAAACGCTTTGCCATCGAGTCGTGTGAGTTTGATCATGATGCTGATGCTCCGAAGTGTTATAGAGGGAACCGCAGAGTCGACTATAAACCGAAGTCCGTTAGTGCGGTGGATCCGCTCCAGCAGCGAGGCAACATCGATGAAGCTTTGAAGAATCTGAAAGGGAAACCTCTTCAAGGTGTGCCATTGCCGCTAGGGCAATCCGTAGAAACTTAGGTTACAACTAAGAGCAGAGCGTTTCGTTGAAACGGGGGCGAGCTAGACAAGCGAGATCAATTTGTAGTAAATAACCGTAAGATCCGCTTAATCGCTACATTCGGAACTGGTCTTAATCCAAATCAGGTTTCTCTGGTTCGGCCAGCATCAGGTGGCAGTAGCTTTCGTAGCGGCGGGCATCGATGCGATCGTCGGCCACCGCATTTTTTACGGCGCATCCAACTTCATGTTCATGCTGACAATTTGGGAAGCGACAGAAATTGGCATAGGAGCGGATTTCGCGAAACAGGCCAGCTATTTCTTGAGGTGCGATATCCCACAATTGAAACTGGCGAATACCAGGGGTATCGACGATATAACCTCCCATGTCTAAGCGAATGAGTTTGGCTGTTGTGGTGGTGTGCTTTCCTTTTTCATTCTCGTCGGATACCCGTTGTACCCGCAGTTCCAGTCCAGGTTGTATGGCATTGAGTATCGAGGATTTTCCCACACCACTTTGGCCGGCGACGACAGTCTGTCGATCGCGCACTACATCTCTTAGCTGTTCAATACCCCAATGCTTCTCCGCGCTGGTGAGGATGGTTCGGTAACCGAGTCGGCTGTAGACACCCACTAGAGCTTGCAACTCTGCTGGGTCGATCAAGTCAACTTTGTTGATACAGAGAACGGGATCGAGTTGATTTTGTTCAGCGGTTACCAGGAAGCGATCGATAAGATTGGGTTTTAAAGCAGGTTGCGCAGCGCTGGTCACGATCAGCAACTGATCGACATTGGCGACGATAATATGTTGCCTTCCTTTGCTCGAGCGACTGAGTATGGAAGTTCTTGTTTCAATGCGCAGGATTACGCCTTCCTGAGTCCCCTCCATCCGAAAGCGGACACGGTCTCCCGCAGCAACAATATGGCGTTGATCAGTGCTCACCGTCTTGAGAAGTCGGCGTGTAGCGCAGCGTACGATGCTACCATTCTCCGCCTCCACATACGATTGCAGACCATGTACTTCCAGCACGCGGCCACTTAGGACACCTGGTTCATCGACATCGAGATGGCTCGCGACATCAACATCGTCGGGATGCGATGAACTCTCTGCATCGACCATGATCGTGCGGCGACGTGTCAATCTTCCTTTACCGCTGATGCGCTCCGAACTAGCTGCGTCGAGCGTATCGGGGTCACCCCTCAAAAAATCCTTAGTAACATCTCCCTGCCGTTGCCGACCTTGATATTTCTTTTTGAAATCAACTCGAAGCTTCTGTTTCTTTTTTTTGGAACTCATGCGGAAGAAGCCTAAAGTGGAAGTTCACGAATTTGCTGAAAGAGCAATGGCAATCGGCTTGACGTTTATGGTGCAAGACAAAGGATAAACCTTTGGGAATACCGTAGATAAAGTATCA
>JBEGUT010000479.1:0-4010 GCA_041178745.1 Planctomycetota bacterium
ACTGATGTTGAAATTGAAGTTAACGGATTGATGACTTACGATCGCGAAGTGATGAAAGTGAAACCGGAACGCTTCGCGAAAGTTCATCAGCGTTTATGGGGCCCCGCTCCGGTTATCAAAACTTTGATTCCAGATGCTCGAACAAGCGAAAGTGCTTGGAAGTACACAACCAAGGACCCCGGCGCAGGCTGGGAGAAAATCTCGTTTAATGATTCCAACTGGATATCCGGAAAAGCTGGATTTGGAACTCCCGATACTCCCGCTACGGTTGTTCGATCACGATGGGATAATTCAGATATTTGGCTGCGTCGTGAAGTTAGCTTCGATAAACTTCCCGAAGGAGAGCTTTGGATCAGTATTCACCACGATGAAGATACGGAAATTTTTATCAATGGCGTCCTTGCGGCGACAACAAAGGGATATACGACTGGCTACACGACAATCCCTGTTTCCAAAGAAGGTCGTGCGGCCTTAGTTCAGGGAAAAAATATCGTCGCCGTACATTGCCACCAAACCGGTGGTGGGCAATACATCGACATCGGCTTTGAGGAACTGACAATTCCCGTAACAAACGATGCGAAATGAGTTTACTGACCAGTTGGAAGCCATGGCAGCTTATGCCCTGGCTCCGCTGGTTGAAAGATTTCAAGAGCGAGTCGTTTACTGAGGCTCGCCTGGCTTGGTGATCACCATGTTGTCGTAATGTACGACCTCTTCATAGGGACAGTGCCCTAAAATTTCCGCGATGCGGGGAGTCTTGCAGCCACGAATCTGGCGAACCTCAGCAGCAGCGTAATTGATCAAGCCGCGAGCGAGTTCTTCGTCATGGCGATTAACGATCGCCACCACATCTCCTTTAGTAAAACTTCCGATAACATCTTGGATTCCGATTGGCAGTAGGCTTTTCCCGCCAGCGTGCAGAGCCTTACCGGCACCATCGTCGACAACTACCTTTCCTGCGCACTGTGCCGAAAAGCCGATCCATCGTTTGCGAGAACCGAGAGACTTGCTTTGGGGTAAAAACAAAGTTCCAACACCTTCTCCTCGCAGCAGCGATAACAAAATGTTAGGAATTTTTCCTCCCGCGATGATCACCGATTGGCCACTGGATGTAACGAACTGAGCAGCCTTTAATTTGCTCGCCATCCCACCCTTGCTCAATCCGGTCTTCCGATCCCGAACAAGTTGGAAAGTCGCTTCGTTCACCACGGGAATCGTAGAGAGCAGCTTGGCATCTTGATCGGCGGGATCACGATCAAAGACACCCTTCACATCGCTGAGAATCACCAGCATAGCTCTTGGAAAAAGTCCCGCGACCATTGCGGCCAAACGGTCGTTATCCCCGAATGTGGTCATTAATTCCTCAACCGCGACCGTATCATTTTCGTTGATAATCGGTAAGGCATTAAACTCCAGCAACGAGAGAAGAGTATTGCGGACGTTAAGGTACCTGGTGCGATCATCCAGATCCTCGGCCGTGAGGAGTACTTGAGCAGCTGGATACTGTGAACGAGAAAGGGTTTCCTCGTAAACTTGAATCAAGTGGGCTTGGCCGATCGCAGCTACCGCCTGAAGCTGTGCGAGATCCGTCGGGCGAGAACTTAAGCGGAGACGTCCCATGCCTGAGGCGACTGCACCTGAGGATACAAGAATAACGCGATAGCCCGCCTTTCTGATTTCGATCAGCTGCATCGCGAGGTGTTCGATTTGGTTTCGGTCCAGCCGCCCGTCGGAACCCGTAAGAACACGAGAGCCAACTTTTACCACCCAAGTGTCCACGGCTTTCAAAACTTGATGCCGGTAACTTTCTGCGGAGTTCGCATCCTGCCCCAAGCTCCCGCCACCCTCCGCACTGGTGTTACTTTGATTTACCATAACATCCCTGATACTTCCGTTATTTCATCACCAAACCATCTTCGTCCAGCAGCTTAATCGGTAAGCAATGGCTAATTGAAGCCAATTCCGAGCTTGCTTCTCACAATCGGGAAGCCCTTCAGATTTCCCACAATCACTACCGAACCGCCTAATGTAGTCTGCTGCACGCCTTTTTAAGGATATCTGGCGGGAAATCTCTAACGATTTCCATGGTTGTAAATGCAAATACCTCACCGCACAATCAGACTCCAGCCAGTTCGGGTAACGCTCAGTATAGCTATCCGGAATTCCAATGAAAGGAACCGTTTCCCGTTTCCTTATTTGCGGTTAAACTAATGAAACAACGTGACGTTGACATCAGGAAGTTAGCATTGGCCAAGCATACGCACCGCAATTGCGACCAGGAGAGGGAAGGACCTTTATGAGCGAACTGCATCATGAGTGTGGAGTCGCAGCGGTGTATCATCTTCCCAACGTGGAAATGAGCCCCTTGTGTCCTGACCCAGGACCGGAAGAAGTGACGCGGATCTTGCCGCGTATGCTTCAGGATATCCAGAATCGCGGTCAACTAGCCGCTGGCATGACATCCTACTTCCAAGATCGTCCCCAGTTGCTCGAGACCGTCAAAGACATTGGTACTGTCAGCGAAGTGTTTCGCCTCTCTCATCGAGGGAAAAGCGAAGCGATCATGAAGCAGCTGGCGGGTGTCGCAGCCATCGGACACGTCCGCTATGCGACCTGCGGACAAGATGATCGCAACTACGCCCAACCCTTTGAACGCCAGCACATCCACAAACACAAGTGGTTCAGTTTCTGCTTCAATGGACAGCTAGCCAACTACGCGGAATTGCGAGCCAAATTGCTCCACGAGGGTGAGCACCATCTAGCTCGCGATACCGACACCGAAATCATCATGCACGAAATGGGTCGTGCGATGTCAGCCAGCAATAACTCGGGATGTACCCTAATTGATATTTTTGGCGAAGTAGCAAAGCAATTCGATGGTGCCTATAGCCTCGCATTGCTCAATGCTAGTGGCGAATTACTAATCGCTCGCGATCCGCTCGGAATCAAGCCCATGTGCTATGCTTTCGACGGTTCTCTATTCGCTGCAGCAAGTGAAAGTGTCGCGCTGCTAAACCTTGGTTTTGAACCCACAGCCATTCATTCACTGGCACCTGGGCATGCAATTCTCGTTACGCGTGAAGGAATGAAGATCCAGAGATTCGCGGAAACAAGCAAGCCTGCTCATTGCTTCTTTGAGTGGATCTACTTTGCTAACGTTGCCAGCACTTTGGATGACCGGAGTGTTTACCTTTCTCGAACTCGCTTGGGTGAAGAACTCGCAAAACAAGAAAGGGCCCTTGGCATCGTTCCGCTGGATAGCGATACGATCGTCGTCCCAGTACCGGATACGAGCAAGGCTGCTGCCGATAGTATGGCTTACGAGCTTGGCATCCCCAGCCGCGAAGGTCTTATTCGTAATCGATATAGTGGGCGCACATTTATCGAAGGTGGGCGAGCTCGCAAGATCAAGGCTGCTAGTAAATACACGCCACTGCGCGAAGTGCTGGAAGGAAAACGCGTCTTCCTCGTTGAGGATTCGATCGTTCGCTCCACAACCATGAAAGTCCTGCTAGATCGGATTCGTCGTCTCGGTGGAGCCAAAGAGATTCACGTTCGAATCGCCTGTCCCCCAATTATCGCTCCGTGCTTTTACGGCATCGATATGTCGACCATCGATGAGTTGTTCGCGCCGAAATTTCTTGACAACGGCGAATTGACGGAAGAAGTCCAAGCTAAGATGGCAGAAGTGCTCGGATGCGACTCGCTACGATATCTCCCCGTGGACTCGATTGCTAAGGCCATCAATCTTCCACCCGATCATCTCTGTCGCGCCTGTATCACTACTGAGTACCCAAGTCCCTGCGGGCAGAAGTTATATCAAATCGCGCTGGATAATTATCAGAACGGACACGTCGGTCGAACTTACGAAAAGGTTTAAACAAGCCTTAACCTCAAAGAATCAGTCAAACGCAACCTTCTTTGGACGGTTGCGTTTTTTATTTCGCAGTCATCCCCGTTAATGCAGAGGCCTTTGAACGCCAGACTACGAACACTTTAAAAGAGACCGC
>JBEGUT010000480.1:0-3990 GCA_041178745.1 Planctomycetota bacterium
GAATGGAATCACCTCTCCCTGATGATGTTGCAAGACCGCTTCAACTCCACGGCGATTAGGGCACTTCTCGGCGCGAATCGTGAACTTGACCTTGTCGGCCGCAGGCGACTCACCTCGAGGCCCCTTGGGATACAGATCATCTTCTCCGTCAACAGGCACATCACCTAGGGCAAGCGTGATACCTCGGTTCAAGGTCTTGAGATAGCTCGACAGAAGATGAGCTTCTTCGCATGTCATAAACGGTGACAAGATCGCTACAAACTTTTTACCATCGCGACCAGCAACCTCGGAGATCGACTTCTGCACATCCTGCAAAACAGAAGGCCAAGGATCAACAAAACTCAAATCATCTTGAACGGCGGTGGGCTGTACAGCAACTTGGGTTGCCGAACTGAGCTTACCTTTTCGAGGCGATTTCAAGCGATCAGGGCTATCGATGTACTTCCATCCGAATCGCCCATCGTCGCACATGAAGGAGCCTTGGGCTTTCGGATTCTCCCGGGGACGAAGGCGGTAGACCTTGTTCTCTTTATCGTTCTGATCAACCTCGACACTGCATCCGGTGCTGCAACCAGCACAAACGCTGTTGGAACTCTTGAGCCACCAAACACGTTTCTTGTAAAGGAAATCCTTGCTGCAGAGTGCACCAACAGGGCAGATATCGACAACGTTACCCGCTAATTTGTTGTTGCAGGGCTGGCCTGGGAAGATATCGATTTCTTCAAGGCTACCGCGGTTGATCACATGCAATTCCGCAGTACCGCTGATTTCTCTCGTGAAGCGGACGCAGCGAGTGCACATCACGCAGCGGTCAGTGAACAGTGCGATCTGATCACCGATATGGTACTTGTCTTCACGTTGTACTTTCGGTTCATTCAAGCGACTGTGGGCTCGTCCGAACTTATACGTGTAATCCTGCAAGTAACACTCGCCTGCTTGATCGCAAATCGAGCAATCGAGGGGATGATTCAGTAGCAGATACTCCAGCGTCTGCTCGCGCGATGCCTTCACCTTTTCGGTATCTGTGCGAACCACCGTGCCAGGCTTTGCGGGCGTTTGGCAAGCTGGAACAAGCCTTGGCAGCATCGCGACACTACCATCTGGCTTCTTCTCACCAACTTCCACCAAACACATTCTGCAGCTTGCCACGACTGACAAATCGTGATGCCAACAGTAGTAGGGAATTTCAACTCCCGCCTCCATCGCTGCTTGAATGATGTTCGACTTGGGGTCGACATCCACTTCGATGCCATTGATGACTACGTTGCCCACTGACGTGCTCCGCTTTTTACGTTCAATCGATCCGAATTTTGTTACGCCGAATCACCTTCGACTAGTGTGCCAACACCGCTTCTCGCGCTTCACTGCGCCGACCTGACTTGATGTACTCTTCAAACTCAGGGCGGAACTTCTTTAGCGCGTTTTTAATCGGCCACGCCGCTCCATCTGCCAATCCGCAGATGGTCGTACCGGGAGTGATCCCAATCGTGTTCGAAATATCTTCGAGCGTCTTGAGGTCGGCAAGAGTACCGCGACCTTCGCGAATACGCGCTAAAATCTTGTAGGACCAAGAAGTCCCTTCGCGGCACGGTGTGCATTGACCGCATGACTCGTGTGCGAAGAATCGGCAGGTGTTATACAGCACGTCGACCATACTGGTCTCATCGTCAATCACGATTACCGCAGCGGTACCGAGTCCCAAGCAACCAACGCGTCCTGGTCCGTTGAAATCCAACGGCACATCAAGCTCATCGGCCGACATGAATCCCATGCTGATTCCACCGGGAACAACAGCCTTCGCTTTGCGACCCTTCCAAACTCCGCCGGCATGCTTCTCGATCAATTCTCGTGAAGTCACACCCAGTGGCAATTCAACCAAACAAGGTTTATTCACATGGCCGCTGATGCAATAAAGCTTTGGTCCGTAACTGCCGATGTCGCGAGGATTGTTTGGATCCTTCGGAACACCCATCGTTTTAAACCAATCGGAACCCTTATCGAGAATGTGGGTGACACATGCCAACGTTTCAATGTTGTTCACGATCGTCGGACGGCGAAATGCACCTTCGATGGCAGGGAAGGGGGGCTTAATGCGAGGCCAAGCTCGCTTCCCTTCAAGACTTTCAATCAAACCTGTTTCCTCGCCGCAAATATATGCACCCGCACCTCGATGCAAGTGAATATCTAACGAGTAACCAGAACCGAGGATGTTTTTGCCCAACAAATTCTTCGCGTACATCTCGTCGATCGCTTTCTGCAGCGTTCGATAACAACGACCATATTCGTAGCGAAGATAAAAATATGCAGTCGAGGCCCGTGTCGCATAACCCGCGATTACGATTCCTTCGAGTACCTGATGTGGATCTTGTTCAACCAAGATGCGGTTGTTGAAAGTCCCCGGCTCGCTCTCGTCACCATTGATGCACAAGTAAATGGGGCCCGTGTAGCCTTTCGGCAGAAACGTCCACTTCAGGCCCGTATGAAAACCTGCACCACCACGACCTCGGAGCACCGAGTCTTGGACAACCTGGGTCACTTCCTCAGGCTTCTTGGCTAAGGCATTCTTCAATCCGACATAGCCACCATCTGCCATGTAGGCATCGAGCGACACAGGACCTGCACCGTTGCATCGTCGAAGAAGCACTGGCTGAAATGTTTCGCTCATGACTTTCCTTCCGCAAGCTGAATGATGTCGTTGACACTGACATTCAAACGCAATTCATCGTCGATCAAAATGCACGGTGCGCCATCGCAAGCACCGAGACACTCTGCCAACTCAATGGTCACTTCCCCATTAGGCGTCGTGTCGCCGGGCGAGAGATGCAACTTCTCACAAACATCAGCTAAGAGTTGATCTCCACCTCGCAGCATGCATGGCAAACTTCGGCATACCCAAACCCTACGCTTTCCAAGAGGCTTTTCCTCATCCCGAAAAAAACCATAGAAGGAAAGAGTGTCGTAGATTTGCGCGGGTGCAAGATCGAGCAACTCGGCAATCTCTCCAATCGCTTCACGAGGAACACATCGGAGTTCCTGCTGAACCATGTGCAAAGCGGGTAACGTTACCGCCTGCTTATTGGGATAACGACCGAAATGCTCTCGAATGCGTTCTTTGATCGATTCAGATAAAACGCTCATCGATCCAACTCCGCCGCGATAATGTTGAGGCTTCCCAGCACAGCGACCACATCGCTGAGCATGCATCCTCGAATTAATTGTGGGAACAATGCGAAATGAACTAACGATGGTGGACGAGTTCGAGCGCGATACGCTTTGAAAGAACCGTCGGATACGATGTAGTAACCAAGCTCACCGTTAGGTGATTCGGTCGCCGCATAAAATCCGCCGCGTTGGCTGGCCATCTGTCGATTAGGCATGATCTGCTCAAAATGATGAATCAGACCTTCGATGCTTTGATAAACTTCCTTCTTCTCGGGCATCGCTTCTTTGCCAGTACCAGGTGCGAAGATCGGTCCGGAAGGAAGATTCTCCAGAGCCTGCCGAATGATCTTCAGCGACTCGCCGAGCTCAAGCATTCGAACCAAGTAACGTGAATAGCAATCGCCACCTTTACTGCAAACCACATCGAAATCAAGATCTGCGTAAGCGAGATATGGCTCATCGCGACGGAGGTCTCGCGTAACGCCACTAGCCCTAGCAACCGGTCCTGTCGCTCCACCGGAGATCGCTTCTTCTTTGCTCAGCACGCCAATGCCACGAGTTCGCTCAATGAAAATACGGTTGCGAGTTACCAAACGATCGACGTCGTCGTAAGCTTTGGAAAAGCCCTTAAGAAAATCGCGAATCATCTCGATGCAGTCGTCGGTGATGTCAAACATCAAACCGCCAACACGCGTGTAACTGGTGTGAAACCGCTGTCCCGAGATGCGTTCGCAAATCTCGTAAATACGTTCACGCTCGTTGAACGCATACATGAAAGCGGTGACACCACCTAAGTCCAAAACGCTCGCTCCAATGCAGAGCAAGTGA
>JBEGUT010000481.1:0-3982 GCA_041178745.1 Planctomycetota bacterium
TCACTCATGGAGCCTGCGCGTCGCGTCCTGGCATGCCGCATCCATCGATCTTAGGAAGACGTCTCGACTGTCCCGTTATCAATCTCGGTTTCAGCGGAAACGGTAGAATGGATATTGAGGTGGGCAAGTTTCTTACAGAGATCGATGCCGCGGTTTATATCATCGATTGCCTTCCCAATATGGAAGCCGCCGAGGTAACAGCCAAGACGCAGTCGCTGGTCAAGCTACTTCGAGCCGCTCGTCCTGAGGTGCCAATTGTTCTTGTAGAAGACCGAAGCTATTCGGGTTCTTGGGCGATTACCTCACAGCACAAACGCAATGTTACAAGCCGAATCGCTCTCAAAGAACAATACCAACAGTTGATAAATGGGGGCGTCGAAAAGCTTTTCTACATTGATGGAGAAACATTACTCGGACAGGATCGAGAAGATACGACCGATGGTTCGCATCCATCTGATCTCGGATTCTTTCGACATGCAGATGCTTTCGAACCCGTGCTGCGAAAAGCTTTGAAACGATAAAGTCAAGAAAGTGTATCGATCATGGCCTATGTTCAAATCAGTCTCGACAGCCCAAACTGCGAAGATGCCCTAAGGCTGGCTCGGTTAGGTGTGCAGGCAGGAGTGCACTGGCTAGAAGCTGGCACCGGCTTGCTGCTTGGTTCGGGCCTCGAAGGGATCCGAGTCTTGCGAAAAGAGTTTCCCAACATGCCGATCATTGCCGATACCAAAACGATGGATGGTGGCTATCCATTGAGCAAGTGGTGCGGCAAAGCGGGCGCGGACTATGCCGTCGTCATGTCCGCAGCGGGCGAACACGTGATCAAAGCAGCGGTACGATGCCGGGAAGAATTCGGAACGAAGGTTATGGTCGATACGATGTACGGCCAAGATCAAGTAGCCATCTGCCGCTGGTGTGAGGATTTGGGAGTTGATTATTTAGTACTACACCTCGGGTTTGAAGAACGAGCGGCTGAACCTTTCCGAAGTCCGCTCGATCATCTGGAGGCGGTTCGCAGCGCCGTCAAGCTACCCATACAAGTGGTAGGTGGACTTTCGGTCGCGGATGCGATTCATGCTTTTGAAATGGGTGCTGATAGTGTGGCTATCGGAGGTCCTATTGTCCCAGGCGACAGCGGTCCCAAAATGATTGACGACCTACGACGCATTGTCGAAGCAGCCGAAAAAGCAGGCTAAATAGCTAACTTTTGGGAATAGCGAACCGATGGGCCATGATTTGCCAATACACCTACAGTTGCTGCCCAACTAGAAAATAGCGTAATCTTCAGCTACAAATAAAGCCTCCTGTCCCCTTTTTTGAAGTCCCACCTCGGAGATTTGTATGACTCGCTTATTTGCATTTTCGTTTCTTCTAGCTGCTCTATCGAGCTTCGCAATCGCTGAAGAGAATCTTAAAGCTCCACCCGAATCGGCCGACCTAAAGCCTATTTTTAATGGCAAAGATCTTACCGGCTGGGATGGCGATCCGAGATTGTGGAGTGTTCGCGATGGCGTCATTCATGGCGAGACAACGGCAGAGAATGTCGCTAAAGGAAATACGTTTATCATTTGGAAAGAGGGACGTACTAAGAATTTCGAATTGCGTCTTTCTTTCCGCTGCAACGACGCCAACAACTCCGGAATTCAATATCGCTCACGCCACATCACCGATGCTGGCATCAGCAACCCTTGGGTTGTGCGCGGCTACCAACATGAAATCCGCAACGAACACAAGTTCCCGAATATCGCGGGCTTCATCTACGATGAAGGTGGAAAGCGTGGACGACTGACAGGCGTTGGCGAGAAGATCGTTTGGAATGCCGAAGGTAAACCCACTGTTACCTCAACCGGTGTTGATGAAGCGGCTTTTCAAAAACTATTCAAACTCGACGACTGGAACGATGTCGTCATCATCGCCGAAGGGAACCACATTCGCCACTATCTCAACGGTACTCAGATCGTAGACTTTACCGACAACGATCCCAAACTGGCACTGCTTGATGGTATCCTCGCGTTGCAACTTCATGCTGGAAAGCCAATGTGGGTGGAATACAAAAATATTCGCTTCCGAGAAATCAAGTAACCCTGTAGTTTGAATTGAAGTTTTTCACCGTAATCGAAAAAGCCGCGAGATACACTCTCGCGGCTTTTTGTCTTTCGGATAGGGAATTGACAGGACAACTCAATTCCTATGGCTCACTAGAAGTCATCTGCAGAAATGATTTCGCCATCTGCTCGATTCGCTAATCGCTTCAAGACAGCTGGATTGATGCTGTAGGCGAGAAATCGTACGGACCCATCACCAAGAGTAAAATTAGCCCCTCCTGTGTGATACGAACCAAAGCCACCTACCTCCAAGCTTCCCTGTGCATCTTCGTCGCTTGCAACAACGGGTTCTTGCCGCGTACGATAATCGTACCCACCAAACTTTGAAACATTTCGAAGCGTTGCCCTGGTCCCCGATGCCCATCCCAGATCAAGTGGCAAGTTCAGCTTTTCGCCAACGAATAGAGTATTAGTCGTACCATCAAGAATATCACTGAACTTGGTTCGACTGTTCAGATAAAACGTACCATTGTTGTCAACATCGATCGGCGATTCCGCATCGTGATGAATAGCTGCATAAGTCGATAACCCAAATCCAGTTTCTGCATCGCCACTGGATCGATAATCAGGCGAACTTGGGCATTGAAAAGTTGCGATAGAGACCTTTCTTACAACAGCATTGCTTGGCGCATAAATCCCAACTGATTGATCTAATTCTTTGTAAAGTGCACTTTGCTCAAGATAGGGCAAAATCTGTACGGTCCAACTAATGTGCTTACCTACCGGCTCATTTCGAATCGGGCCTTTGTCATCGATGACTCCCGCTGGTAAATGTTCGGCCGCGAACTCAAAGTTGTGAATCGCTAGCCCCATCTGCGCGAGATTGTTAGCACAGGTGCAGCGCCGCGCTGCCTCGCGTGCTGCTTGCACAGCGGGTAGCAACAAGCCTACGAGGATCCCGATGATTGCAATAACCACCAGTAGTTCCACCAGAGTGAAACCATGTTTCTCAACTCCGATCCTTCCAACACCTAACCTCAGTTGAATACGCTTCATAACTCACCTTTTATCTCTTATAGCTTTGATAACACTTCTGAAATATTACGCGTGCGCTGCATTCGCGGCGGTTGATAAGCCCTTCCCTCGATCACAGCTTTTACTTCAATCTGAACCAATTCTTCTGCCTCTTCTTTTTTACCTTCGCCGGTAGCGGCAGAAGTATCTGTGGCCGTTTTGTCAGCGGAAACCGTGATCTCAACGATCATTTCCCCGTCGCCGTTGGGTGAATCGATCCTAAGCCAGGATTCACCCCGGTATTCTTTATCCATTGCTAACTGCTCTCTGGCCCGCCTTATCCCTGCGTCGCAAAGCAAATCGAGTTGTACAAGATCTCTTTCGGTCTTCCTCGCTTGACGGCTACGCAATGACACAGCAATGGCAGCGGTGCAAATAGTCGTGGTGACAACCACGACCACCAAGGCTCCGATCATAACAGCCCCTCGCCGAGAATGGATTTGCTTGACTCGTCTAATCACCGCTTTGCTCCTTGCATCATCCACTTTGAAAGCACACTTTCCACAACCAGATCAAAGCGATTCTCATTAGTGCCAGCAGGTTGATGGCTTATTGCAATCTTCACTCGATTAGGCATGTCGAGTTTCTCAAACGTTACTTTCCCCATTTGCAAGCGAAACTCTTCGCGACTTCTACGCGTTCCATTCGTCAAATCATCGCTCTTTCCTTCCTCGCGAATCAGCGAATCTTGAGCCTTCTTATAAACCACCTTCTTGGCATCTCGAAAATTAAAAGTAACTCCCTCGTCTCCATTCAATTCGACGCTGTCAGCTGCATGGGCATCAAGTCTCCACTGCGAGGCAAGATGCTCCAGCGTTCTGACTTGATCGCTTCGTGATTTATTGATCTTCGACCACGACATT
>JBEGUT010000482.1:0-3982 GCA_041178745.1 Planctomycetota bacterium
CGAAATCGATTCCGCCGACGCTAACAATGAAACGCTCTACGTGGTTCGCATCCGCAAATCGTTAATCGCTAGCGGCAGTGATGCGAATACATCCGACGCGGCATCAGAAGAAGTCCGCGAGCGCATTGTTCGCCTACATCCTACAACGACGATTGGAGAGAATCCCCAGGGGGACTTTCTGCTACTTCTAACTTCCGGCCAAGCGGCCGATGAAGGCGCTTCGCCGATCGATACCGTCTGGTTTGCAGTCCCCGTCTCACAATGATTTCTTCTCGAAGGGGGCCACGCCTCTACGGCCCCCCGTTACGAGCAAAGCAGTTACAAGCAAAGCGATCAACACGCAAACAGTGTGGGTCGATTTATTTCATGATCGTCCCACTGATCACGCATTCCGCTTTGAGCTGCTCACCTAAACTCGTCTTTACCATAACGACCTGACGGAAATCGCCGGGAGCCTCTTCGCTCCCCTTGAACTCAAACGGAACAAGATGAACTTGCTTCGCCCCCTCGGGCTTTTTGAACGTGAATCGCGGATCCTCGCAGGTGATCTCCGTGATTTCAAAAGCTTGCTTCGCTCGTACGACAAAGCGTTGTTGCTTTGCTTCTCCAGGAAGCACTTCACCCAACGATAATGAGGCAGGAGCAATAGACAATGGTGGCAGAACGTTGGCAAAGACCGGTATCGATACTCTCTCATACTGAGCATCGTTGGTGACCAATACGATTTCTTCTTGAAGCAAGCCAACCGGCGCTGATTCCTTTAAACCGATAGTAAGTTGATAAGCGATCTGACCGCCGGCCTGCGCATCGCGCTGCATCTTCACTTGCAGGTGCTCACATTGACTTCGCACATCGGCAATCTTCCAATCACTTCGGCCTGCATAACTCACATTCAGCTTTGTCGACTTGATTGCACCTTGATCGACATCACCAAATCGAACCTCACCGGGTTCAACGACGATATCAGAGCGAATATGACCCGTGACGGTTAACTGCACCTCGGCATAATAGGGCTTGTCAATGGTAACGGTGATCGCCGCGGATTTCTTTCCGATGAAGGACTTCGTATTGAACTGCGCAACGATCGCCCCTTTTTCCCAAGTTTTCAAATTATTCTTGGTGATTCTGGGAGTCGTGCAGCCGCAACTACTGCGAACCGACGCGATATGTAGTTCTTCCTCGTAGATATTAGTAATCTCGAATTCAAATTCTGTTTTTGCACCTCGGGCCACGCCGCCGAAATCGTGTGTCGTTTCTTTGAACAGCTTATTGGCCCACGCTTGAGCTTGAAGCGAATCGGAATGAACCGCTCCCCAAGCAGCCGCAACGATCAACAAGATTCGAAAAACCACGATCGCACCACGTTTCCAAAAACGAGCAACACAACGATTGGATCGACCAACAAGAACGTCGGAAAACGATTTTCTCTCGCAGTACATCACAAGCCCTTCTAACCAAAACTTATTCAATGCTAGATGCAGGTGGATAAAAGGAAAACGACGATACAGTTCTGTTTATCGGCAATCGAATCGTAATCCCTACAGATTTTCCAAACCGCCGCTTATCGTACAAAAGTAGTAGCCTCTGTCACTTCCCCGAAAAAAAGCCAAATGTATTGATAGCAATTACGAAGTACTTGGGCGAAGCGTCAAACGCTGGATAGAATAGGGGATACGCGTGTTTCGGCGGTTTTCGTGGTGGTTAATTCGGAGCAGGCTGCGATGTTTCGCTTCTTTAGGTCAAATCCGCTCGATGAGAATCAGTCTTGGCGGGTCGGTCCGGCATGCTGGCTGATGATCGCTTTAGGTGCCATTCTTTTTTCTTTGTTGCTGATTCCGAGCCCCACGGAGCGAGTTGCATCGGAGGATGCAGTATCCGGATTGTTAGCACCCAAGAGTTTGGTCGTTTGGCAGGGTGATGGCCCGTTTGGTCCTCGTCAAAGAATCGGAGATTTCCCTGAGGGACTCGATTGGCTCAACACCAAAAGCTCACTGCAACTGAAGGACCTTAAGGGAAAACTGGTCTTGCTCGATTTTTGGACTTATTGCTGCATTAACTGCATGCATATCTTACCAACTCTCAAGAAGGCTGAGGACGAATTCGGTGATGAACTGGTTGTGGTGGGTGTTCACACGGCCAAGTTTACTACAGAAAAGGATACGGAGAATATTCGCTCGGCCATTCTACGGTACGAGATCAAACACCCCGTGCTCAATGATGCAGAGCATTTGTTGTGGGATCAACTTGGAGTTGGGAGTTGGCCGACGCTGGTTCTAATTGACCCCGAAGGTTATGCAATTTGGGCATCGGCTGGCGAAATATCCTACGACAAACTGCAAAAGGTGCTGGAGAAGGCGACGACTTTTTATAAGCGAAAGAATTTACTGGACGATCGCAAAGTTCATTTTGATCTGGTGGAGTATTCCATTGAACCAACACCGCTTCGGTTTCCCGGTAAGGTTTTAGCCGATAGTGCGAACGATCGGATCTTTATCAGCGATTCCAATCACAATCGTATCGTAGTCACCAAAACGGATGGCACATTGCTACAGACGATTGGAAGCGGTCGCGCAGGAGCGGAAGATGGTGACTTTGAAACAGCTTCATTCAATCATCCACAAGGTTTGGCGATTGAAGGTGATTCACTGTGGGTAGCCGACACCGAAAATCATTTGATTCGCAAAGTCGATTTAAATGCGAAGAAGGTAAGCACCGTCGCTGGAACGGGCAAGCAAACCGAAACAGCGTGGCCCGGATTGAACTTTGGAGCAGCAGTTCCCAAGAAGTTGGTACGAACTCCGAAGAACACGCCACTGGGAAGCCCGTGGGATTTGTGGATTGCCCAAGACTATCTATGGATTGCCATGGCAGGGCCACATCAAATCTGGCGTATGGATCTTCAGGGAAAGGGAATATCACAGTACGCCGGGAATGGTCGCGAGGATATTGTCGATGGTGCATTGCTTCCAAAACGAACCTATGAAGAAGGCTCCTCTTCCTTTGCCCAGCCGAGTGGCTTGAGCAGCGATGGTAAATCTTTATTTGTTGCCGACAGCGAGGGTAGTTCGATTCGCAGTGTTCCATTGGACGGGACTGGAGAAGTGACCACGGTAGTTGGAACATCACAATTACCGAAAAATCGGCTTTTCACTTTTGGAGATATCGACGGTCCAGCGGCATCGGCAAGACTGCAGCATCCGCTTGGTGTTGCTTATCGGGACGGTAAGATTTTCGTGGCGGATACGTACAATAACAAGATCCGTTCAGTCGATGCGAAGACAGGCGAGGTTGCAACGTTGATCGGCGATGGCAAACCGGGAAGCAGCGATTCACCTCCGCAACTTGATGAACCGAGTGGCTTGAGCCTTTTCAATAACCAGCTTTATATTGCTGACACCAATAATCACTTGATTCGTATCTACGACATCGACACCAGCAAACTTACTACGCTGAAGATTCAAGGGCTGACACCACCAAAACCGAAAACGCGTCCTGAGGATTTGAAGATTGCCGAAGGGGCACCTCGGAAAAAACTTACCGCCCAGTCGATCAACGCAACGGAATCGATAATTGACATCGAGGTGCAGTTTGACTTGCCTGAAGGATGGAAGCTGAATTCGTTAGCCGATTTTCCGATCACTTTAATTCAGTCGGGCGAAGCGAAGCTGAATCGAAAGATCGCGGTTAAAGTGAAAGAGAATAAGCTTGAGTTTCAAACCGAGTTATCTGCTTTAGAGAAGCAGAACTTGCAGCTTGCGATTGGTTTCTATTACTGCCAAGCGGACGATAGCGGCTTGTGCTTAGCCGACACGATCGTGCTAGAGGTCCCTATCGAACGCAAGAGTGATTCCGCCAATAAGTTGATCAAGTTGGGGTACACCATCGAGCCCTAACCCGTGCGCAGCGGTGCTCATGCTCAGCGCAGCGGTGCCCATGCTCAGCGCAGCGGTACTCGTGCTCAGCGCAGCGGTACTCGTGCTCA
>JBEGUT010000483.1:0-3981 GCA_041178745.1 Planctomycetota bacterium
CCACCTTGTCTGAATCGACCATCGCAAACTGCAAGTCAACTTGCGATTTTCTCACTTCTTTGTCGAAAATTAAACTCGCTATTTAACGTTCTTTTGTTGGTAGTTCTGCTGTGTGGCTGTGCGACACAGCGTTATATCACCACGCGGCCGATCCCATTCAATCCACTGGCATCGCAACTCGATCTTTCATCCTCCAAAGGCCCCCAAGCTTCTGGTCGTACGATCGGATTGCTGCGTAAATATGACCTCCTACCAACCTATCAAGCCGACATTCGCAAATGTCTCAGCGAAGTTCAGAAACTCTCGGAAGTCGAACCAGAAGCCGAAATCATTTATGCCATATCTGAATTAGCCTACATCCTTGGGGTCAAATCGAAACGGCAAGGAAACGAACCCGATGCATTAGATATGTTCGGTGTCGCCGTTAGCCATGCCTATCTCTACCTTTTCTCGCCTCGCTTGGATTCAATTCGAAATCCGTACGATCCGCGTTTTCGAGGCGCTTGCGATCTCTACAACGAATCACTCGAGGAAACTTTACGATTGGTTCAAAACAAGGGAGAACTTAAACCGGGTGGAAGCTATCGCTTTCAGGTGGGCGAAAAATCTCATCTTGTTCGCTCCGTTGTCCTAGGACCATGGCGTTCCAGCGACTTTGATCGTTTTGAATTTTGTAGCACTTTCGAAGTCGAAGGATTGCCGAACCCCAATGTCACTTACGGCTTAGGAGTTCCTCTGGTCGCCGTGCGCAAACGATCTGATAACGCCACTGGCGATGAAAAGTATTATCCCAATGGACTCAGCTTTGCTGTCACTGCACTGCTACGTGTCGTCGACGATCAGGCGTCTCCTCATGCCGATTCGGCACATCGACATACTTGCATCCTTGAATTCCATGATCCGCTAACTGCATCCGACATTACCATGGCGAATCGCTTAGTACCTTTACAGGTCGACTTGGCCACACCCTTGGCATACTTTCTCAATAGTCCACAATTCCAAGAGCAATCTAATTCCACTCTCGGTTTCCTCTATCCGAATCAATCTCAAAATCGGCGTGGCATCTATATGCTAGAGCCATTCGATAAAGATCGCATTCCGGTTCTCATGGTTCATGGGCTAATGTCGAGTCCTGTCACTTGGATGCCAATGTTTAATGACCTACGCAGCTTTCCTGAACTGCGTAAGAATTACCAGTTCTGGTTTTATCAGTATCCTTCAGGTCAGCCTTTCTGGGCGAGCGCCGATCAGCTGCGATCCGATCTTGCCGATCTGCGAATGCAATTCGATCCCAATCAACAAATGCCCCCTCTCGACCAAATGGTCTTGGTCGGCCATAGCATGGGCGGCCTCGTTAGTCGCATGCAAACGATTCAAAGCGGAGATGAGTTTTGGCGTATTCTCAGCGAACATCCGTTTGAAGAACTCAAAGCGGAAGCGCCCGCGAAGAAACATCTTGAACGGATGCTTTTCTTTGAGCCCAATCGTTCGGTCCAACGTGTCATAACCATTGGTACGCCTCATCAAGGAAGCAATTACGCGAATGAGTACACACGCTGGCTTGGTAGAAAATTCATCGAACTGCCGACAGCCATGGTCGATGCCGGAAACTCGATGGTTCGACAAAACCCTAACTTCTTTCGCGACACCGATCTACTCACGACGCAAACCGCTATCGATTCACTCAGTCCTTCCTCACCGATCTTTCATGCGATGGAGCGGGCTCCGAAAGCACCATGGACAAAGTACCATAATATCGTTGGCACAATTCCTAAACAGGGAATCTACGGACGTATTTCAGCTGGTAGCGACGGTGTTGTCGAATTAGCAAGTGCTAAGATGAAGACCGCCGAAAGTGAAATCGTGATCGAAGCAGAACACCAAACCATACATCGTACACCCCGTGCCATTCTGGAAGTACGCAGAATCCTAAAAGAACATCTTGATACCATTCGCGGAGAAACACGCTATGCGGCTCGAGACGGAATTAGCGAAGCGTCTAACCCCATAAAATCTTCAGCCCCAGATACCGCTTTATCAGGCACAAGAAAGATAACGACAATCAAAACTGAGCAAGATACTAAAAACCACTCGCCGCCTGATCCATCAAGCGGCGTTACACCAACATCATCAACGTTGCAAAGATAACTTCTAACCAACGCGACTGCTCAAGGTACCACCGAGGCCCAACAACGAATCACCGCTTGGGTTTTTATCCACCATAGGAATGCGGGCGGAGAGCACATAGGAGCTGAGAGGTCCGGACACGGAATCAACAGACTCCTTGTTTGCTAACGCTTGCAGGTTCTTGGTAATGCGGGAAGTCGGTAGCTTTTCCGCTTGCGGCTTTTTAGCTTCAACTTGAGTTTCAACAGGCGTTTCCGTTTCTAGCAATTCTGAGCGAACTACTCGTACGCCCTTGGGAGCTTCGATCCCAATTCGCACACTATTGCCCTTTACCCGCACAACAGTGATCACTACGTCATCGCCGATACGAATCGTTTCGTCAGTCTTGCGTGTCAAAATCAACATGGGACAATCCTTTTTTCTTCGAAAAACCGTTACCATCCTTGCCAACAGCTAGGAATCAACTCCAATCCGTTGGTGAGCGCGACGAACCCCATCGTGCTTAACTATTCATTCCTGCAAGGATTGTGCCAAATTCGTCATCTGGCTCCAATCCGTATCGATTTCACCATCAATTACGCTGCCTTTTGCAAAAAGTTGCAAAATTTTCCTAAGTCCTCTGCAATTCGTCTAATAGTGAATTTGCTAGCAGCTGTCAAAATTGCAAGCCGTCACCACTTCTTACAAATGAACCCTTCACTCTCCCTACATTTGATGCAATCCAATCTCTTTTTGTAAACCTTTTAGTCAATGCCTCACATGACCTCAATTCGCGAAGCGTAGTTCATCGATTCGTAAGACACACGATGGTCTGCTTGTGATCGGTTCTGTTGTCTTGAGGGCTTCATGGGTCTACCTGCTGAGTTTCAGCCGCTAGTTTTTGTTGCTGGTATCGCGATCGCCAGTTGGTTTCTGATGCGACAAATCGGTCGCCAACAGGAAACTTACCGGAAGGAATCGCGCCGCTTTCGAAGCGAAGCAACCTCGAGTCCCTCTAATGCAACAGCTGCAAATTCTGGTGTGTTTCTCAATCATGCTCCCGACGAAATCACACGCTGGAGCGTCGAATTGCTTGACCAAGTTCGCAGTTGGGAAGGTGAACTACAAACGAAAGCCGCCGTACTGCAATCCTTAGTTCAGATGGCACGGGAGGAATCCGAACGCCTGGAAGCTCGAATCGAACAAACACGAACGCGGGAGCTTCCAAATGATCCGATCAGTACCTCGAAAGAAAGCGAGTTTTCTACTAGTCCATACGCTGCTAGCCAGAGGGAAGCCGCTTCCGCAAATGAACTAATCGATCGCTCTCTGTTACTGCGATCCCTTCAGCTTTCCGAGCAAGGCTTTTCGATGACCGAAATCGCACAGCGAATCGGCTGCAGCGTTGCCGATACCGAGTTTCTGTTGAGTCTACAAAAATGGGAAAAGAGTCCATCTCCCTAAACTTAACTCTCGAGCACACCCCCAACTTGCGGCCTTACACCGTGAAAAAAAGAGAACCGATTCGAATCCGACATTTGCCAATCACAGATTCGTCAAGAGAGCCTCCCGTTTCGTGCTCAGCGAAGCGGTGCTCAGCGAAGCGGTGCTCGTGCTCGTGCTCGAAGTGCGGGAGTCACCAACCCTGCTCATCTATGGATCAAAACGATCGGGTCGACATTGCCCTGGATAGCTACACCGGCCACCGCCTCGACTCTTTCGACTTCGCGACGTTTGCTGGCAACTTAAAACGTAGGAGTTGGATCGCGGAGCGATCCACTACAATCGCTTCGCGGTTCAACAAGTCGTTCGATTTGGAGATGCTGACCAATAAGGAAACGTTTTTTCGAGCACGAGCACCACTTCGCTAAGCAC
>JBEGUT010000484.1:0-3977 GCA_041178745.1 Planctomycetota bacterium
CGAAT
Source organism: Planctomycetota bacterium (assembly GCA_041178745.1). Lineage (GTDB taxonomy): Bacteria > Planctomycetota > Planctomycetia > Pirellulales > Pirellulaceae > JAFLCP01. The sequence continues at coordinate 6 of JBEGUT010000484.1, forward strand.
CAAGTTGGCTCGCATCAAGCTCCGCTTGCTCGACCGAAGAAGATGCATCGATCCATTGCTCGATTTGCTTTTCAAAAGGTAGCGACTTGGTCGTAGGCTCCCCCGCAGGTGTCAATGTTGATTTTTTAAATGTTGAATTTTTAAATGCGTCCGATGATGGATTCGAGTGCGATGGTTCCAACGGTGACGGGTCAGGCAGAGACGGTTCTGAAGTGATCGGATCTAGAGAATAAGACACGGGCGGAAGTTGTGCCCCTGACCCACGACCTGGATGGTCCGGTTGCTCGAAGTCGCCTGACGACTTCGATAAAGGGTTCGAGTCGTTCATCGCCACATGCCTCAGCATGAGAGTTCGCCGCGGGTGAAACCGGATTCGCCTCAGACTCAAGCTGCAGCGAAGTTTCCGGACACCATCCAGTCTATTCGATCCCCTCCCCCCCACGCAAATAAAATGCCTCCGAACCTCGCTTGGGACGTTCACAAAAAGCGGCAACACCGTTAAAGTCAGAACACTCCCTAGCAATAAGGTCATCCGAGATGCCATCTAACAATCTGCAAGCTGCTGCCGAGTCGATTTTCACTCTCCTGAATGCTCAGGAAATTATCGATCCACATACCCATATCATGCCGTTGCAACCGGCCAGTCGGCACCTTAACGACCTGCTTGGCTATCATTACTACACCGAACTGGTTCACTCCTCGGGAACCCCGCGCGAGCGCATCGAAAGCGTCGACCTCACTCCCGATCAACGCGTCAAACAGTTGGTCGAAGGACTCGGCTCTCTAAGCAACACCGTACAACTTCAGTGGCTCCATGAAATCGCTGTCGACCTTTTCGGTTTCGATGAACCTGAATTAACCCCAGCGAATTGCGGGAAATTGTTGGAACTATCAGCAAGCAAAATGGCGGCCCCCGATTGGCCCGATCAGGTGCTGCGTCGCTGCCGTGTCAGCGCGGTTATGCTGACTAACGACTTCGATGATCCGCTAGATGGATTCGATACTGCACGCTACATGCCTTGCCTAAGAACCGATGAATTGGTTTTCCATCTTGCTAAGCCGACCGTCAGAGAAAGGCTAACCCAATGTAGCGGTATCGATATCGGATCGCTGGAAGGTCTTCGCCAAGCGATCGCACAGCGTTTTCGGCATTTCTTGTCGCGCGGAGCAAGAGCCTGTGCCATCTCCCTACCCCCCGATTTCGTTCCGCAGAAAATTTCCGATACTGCCGCCCAAAACGCTTGGGACCAAACGCTCAAAGCGGGAAGCAACACCGCCGACCAAGAAGCTCAAAGGACACTTAGCCAATTTGTTTTCTGGACATTGGCTGAACGATGCGAACAACACCGCCTACCGTTTGACCTGATGATCGGCGTCCATCGAAGAGTCTACCCATCGGGCGTTTATCAAGGCCAAGATTTGTACGATAGCCGAGTATCGCTTTACGAGTACCGCCATCTCTTCAACGCCTTCCCTTCCGTTTACTTTCCCATTTCCGTACTTGCTAGCGTCACCAATCAGGAACTGGTCAGCTACGCCTGGATCTTTCCCAACGTGATCCCTTTCGGACATTGGTGGTACAGCAACACCCCGAGCATCATTTATCGAGACCTTTCCCATCGCATGGAAGCGGTTCCTGCGACCAAGTTGATCGGCTACTACAGCGATGCTTACAAACTCGAGTTCATCCTGCCTAAATTCCGCATGTACAAGCGAGTTCTCTCGCGAGTGCTAGCCGATCAGTTTGTGGGGGAGCGAAACTGGAGCGAGCAGAAGGCCGTTGATCTGGGTATAAAAATCCTGAAGTCCAATAGCGAAATCTATTTTCCAGCCCGAACGGGTGATTCAGCCTAAACCGATGCCACTCCACCCTCTCGGGCGATAGCAGCATCGGCTACGACAGCTTCTCTTGGAGGGTTCAAAAAATCCTTCAAAAGAAAATGAACCTTTCAAATCCTTTGGTGTCCTTCGGTTAGACCAATGAGACAATTTCAACTCTAGAGCTTCGTCAAAAGTGCGACTTGCCTTTTTGCCTCCAGACGCGAAATATGCATCAACGGTTTAACCGGATCGTTCTACACCGACTGCAGGGACTCTTGAAATACCGCCACGGATTCGGAACTTCGGGGACAATCCCCCCTAGTACTGGGTTATCGGGGTTTGGGATGTCGCTCCTTGGGTGACCAGAACTCGTTCGACGACTACTGGATCGTGAGTTTTCGATACGAAGGTATGCGCAAGCTCAGTTCCACCAACAGGATATTCCGAAAGCTTTCGGAATATCGCCATGACTCGACAGACTCCAGCGATGATCAAGGTGATGTAATCTCACACGATTCTCTTTCTTAAATCGATAAGTAGAGATCGAGGAGACATTTCACTTTTTGATTCGCTGACATGTTGAGAGCAATTGGCGCCTAAGAGTTATCCAGACACTAGTTCGCCCTGAGCATCGTCTCTAGCGAAAGATTGTTCAGTGGAAACTTTGAAGCCCAGGTGGAGTTCAGGAGTTCGAAATTCGAGGTTCGCAAAAATCAAGGTTGCAAAACCTAAGTTTGTTGTAGACTCGGTTCGTCCGTCTTTCTTCTTTTTCTTTTAGCGCGCGGGAATGCCGCTGGAGGTTGTTATGCGTAATGAAATTAATTCAGCCGGTCTACAGAACTTGATCGCCCAGGTGCGAACCATGATTCGAGTAGCCCGCTGGAACGCACAACCCAAACAGCACTCTTTGTCCCCTATTGCGCTACGTTCGGGTCGTTTCGATTTGCTGTCACTATTGGAAACGTCTTATGGCCTGTCGTTGGTCACGCGAGCCCTCACAGGGCTCAGTAAACCAACGATGCAGATGCAAGCGATTTATGCGACACACCACAGTGCCGCTCCAGTCGCCCATCCGCAGGCGATAAAGCGTTGCGAAAGAACAGTGCAAGGCAATTCACTAAGTAAGTGACGCTCTTGCAAGTTCTGCCGCAAATCTATTAGTGAGAACAAGTTATGAAACAAAATTAGACGACCAAACCAACCCGAATCCATTACCAAAGAAACCTACGAAAAGATTTTTCCGCATCTCGGTGTCCACCGCTTTCCACGCATGGGCATTCATGATCGGAGCCACAGTGAGTTGATAGATTCAGCCACACCTGAATCCTTCGCCACCCGGACCCACCACTGCCCAGCCTAGCCTACGCAAGAGGATTGCAAGGTTAGTCGACTCGTTTTCGCTTCCCATTCGATTCGTGAACCTACGTCTAAATCTGCTTTCGCTCCTCCGAAAAGTACGATCGCCACCGTCAGGTCTCGAACCAACACCACACCGCAGCCAGAAGGATGCCGAAATGAAAGACAACTTTGAAGACAGCCAGTTAATCTTGACCTATCTGATCAACGAAACCGTTGGTGGAAACAAGGATGCTGAGCGTCAGTTGATGCTCATCGCCACTCCCTACATCATGCGTCTCGCTCGCCAGTTGATGAAACGCGAGCACGATGCTGAAGACCTTGCACAGGATGTCCTGTTAAAGGTCTTTAGAAGCTTAGAGCAGCTGGAATCCCCAGCTGCTTTCTACAGCTGGCTCCGTCGGATCACCTTCAACTTGGGGTGCAACAAGTTACGCAAGGGGAAAAAACGGGGACAGTTAAGCTTGGAATTCGATGACCAAGTCCTCGACGACGAAATCGATGCGAGTGATATTCTCAGCTCGAAGGAGACAGCGGAAATCGTACGACAATGCTTAGAAGCTCTTCCAGAAAAGACTCGAAAACTTCTACACCTTCGGTACTTCGAAGGCTTGAAGGAAAAGGAGTTGGCCGAAATCCTTGAAGTTCCTCAGGGGACCGTCAAGAGCCGGTTGCACAAGGCGAACAAGGTAGTCCGAGATATTCTCGAAGCTGCCCTAGCCTGCTAAGTCGGTTCTGGGGAGATAACTCGAAAGCTTTCAATAACGAGAGAGCTACGCGGCGAAAGCCAAAGCG
>JBEGUT010000485.1:0-3959 GCA_041178745.1 Planctomycetota bacterium
CCACAGCGGAGAGCTCCAAGCGGTTCCGAGCGGACGATCGACTTTCCAAGCCGTTTTTCCATCCTGCTTGCTGACCGCCATTAAATACGGTTTCTCATCGCCTTGAATACAAATAAACACATGCTCGTTATCTTGCAGCGGTGACGATGAGAGACCATGGCGACTCTTGATCGCTCCAAACTCAGCTACCAGATCGCGGCTCCATCGCAGCGAGCCATCGTGACCGTACGCTACCAGGTCGCCCGATTCGAACAACACGACAACACCCGCTTGATCGACCACAGGCGTCGGTGCCGCGCGGCTAAAATAGTCGGCATTTTCGCCTAAATTTTTCGTAGCCAGATCCTTCACCCACAGCGATTTACCATCGCTTAACTGAAATGCACTGGTACGCAAGATTTCTTTCTTTGAACCTTCCACGGTCGTTACGTAGACCTTGCCATCCCATACAACCGGGCTGCTCTGACCGTAACCTTTTAGATCGACGCTCCAAGCAACATTGGAATCGGGCGTCCACGAGCGAGGTAGTTTTTCAGCGTTGATTTGAATTGGAGTTGGGCCGAGGAAACCTGTCCAATTCCCACTTCCTTGATCCTCGACAAATGCCAATAAAGCTAACGTTAGTAGCCAGTACATGATTGACTCATTCCGTAAAAACTGATTTTGTTAGATTGATTTCCGCGATATACGATACAAAGAAGCTGGCGGTATAGCCATGGTGTATCTTAGGGTCGGCAACCAGCAAGATACACTGAGCACATTGACCGCCAGCTTCCAGTTGTTAAAGAGAACCTATCGCCCCTTTCGGTAACTCGACCACCGAAAAGCCGGTCGGGTCAATGGACTTCACTTTCAGTTCGCTCAGTTCTGGTACTGTCCATTTTGGCTTTACGATCCATTCACCCCCCGCCAGTGATTCCACAGTGACTCGCAGACTCGTCCACTCTTGGTCGGCCGGTGGAGTCACCGTAGGAACGAGTCGCAATGGAGCGATTCCATCGCTGCCGGAAACACCTTCGAGCACAGCCCCCCACTGCGAACCGACCTTGCGATACACCACCACCTGAACCTCAGATAACGGTTGCTCTTGGTAAACGACTTTTATTTTCCAGCGAGAGAGATCGAATTGCGATGTGTTGAGCGAACAACCCACCATCGTCAGCCCGATAATCACTCCAGCCAATAACAGCAATCGGCACATGGCTTATTGTCCTAAACCCGCCTGAACCACTTCGCCGCCGTTACGCGAGAACAGAGCGCGATAATTGGCCAGATCGGTTGAGTCGCTGATGAATTGCACACTACCATCCATCATCGCATGCGTTGCACCACCGACGTGGAACGACCGCGCGGCATAGAAACCTCGGCCGTGCATACCAATATCTGGAATCGGGCTGTTAGGAGTCATGTAACCATTGATCACCGTTGCGTAGGGCACGCCTCGTATCCAAGCTTCACCTCGATTGCCGCGATAGGAATTGATCTGCGCTGGAAAGATCGTTCGCAAATCCGGATTGCGAATCAAGCTTCCACCTGTCGTGAATCCCGGTTGACCAGGTGGCATCGAACTGGTTCCAGACCAATTCGCGATACGGCGATGCGGCAGGGTAGGGGATGGTTCCGTCGCGGACAACTGATCACCCAGTACCGTTTCAGCCAACAAAACGGTGGAAGACGTTCCATCGGTGCAGTCGCGGAAGCGTGCCCAAGAATTCTCCCAAATAATTCCATCGGTACGATAGCGATCATCGTAATGCGTCCCGGTGCCCGAACCGTAGTTGAACATGTAATTATTCCCACCCGAGGTCGACTGAACCCCATTAGCCAAGACTGTTGGGAAACTGGTGATTCCCGTTTCGCTGGGACAGATGAACGTCGGAACGACCGTAGCAATCGCAACTCGCATCGAAGGATTGAAACGAGAAGCCCATGCAGGACCTATAAGTAACGGTTGCCGAAAGTCGATCAGATTCTGCAAGTTCGCTTGTTCAATAAATGGCAGGATTCGAGCTTGCGGTGAAAAACTACTTGAACCAGTTAAAGCTGGAATGCACTTGAAGGCCGACTCATAATTATGAGTTGCCAACGCCATTTGACGCAGGTTGTTCGAACACTGCATTCGTCGAGCGGCCTCTCGAGCAGATTGAACCGCTGGAAGCAACAAACCAACAAGGATGCCAATAATCGCAATAACAACCAATAATTCAACAAGAGTGAAACCACTCTTTTTGTTTCTATGCAAACTCATCGAAGTAAGACTCCGGTTAAAAATACAATAAACAAGGAATTCGAAAGTCGTATCGATCGAAAATGAAACCTAAATTACTTACCGACGTGCCGAATCTGACTTCTCCAACCTTTCCCATGTCCAAACAACAATCAATGACGTAAATACGGTCAATGATAGGGAACATCCAGATTCATCAGGTCAATCACACACGGAGTGAGCCCATCGCGTTGAATTCAAAGACGCATTCACCGTGGGCTCTCATATGTCGTGCAAGTCAATGACCGACATCCATGTCGAGCAGGATTTTCCAGTAAGCGACAATGGTCGAGCGTCGTAACTCAACTCAACGCGATAGCTGGTGGACCTCGGGCCCAGAAAGTAGAAGTTCGGAAATCCCGAACAGAAAGAAGATCGAGAGATTGTAACTCCCGCTGGCAAAGTGATGCTTCCCATGAAATCGTAGGAGCAAGTGCCAGAACCGTCGAGGAATGGAAACGATAAAAATGGCAAGGTGAGTGCTCATCACCCGTCGGTTCGCCTGAGACAATCGAAGCTTGCAAAAGAGAGTCATTCGATGCTTGATCTGCCTTAGTTGATTCTCGACGATGGCAACTAGAATGATCGCAGTGACAGGTTGGAGGATTGACAATTTCGACAACTCCCTTGGAATCGCTGTGATGGCGACAAAGGAAGTGATGAAATAGTTCGCCACTTACAAAGGTAAGCAGGTGGCAAAGCAGCAATAGGGCTGCAATGGGCGCGCGGCAACAAGCGAGCACGGAATGGTGCACTCCAAAGATAACTCAACGATAATTCTGGTTGCCGACCAGAGCGTGAATTATTGACCAACCCAGCCAGCTGTCAATATGCAATTGCAATTATTATGCATCTGTAGCGGACGAATCTGTCCGAAAACTCTTTTCGCCACAGCAACCAATCCGTTTCGCCTTCTTTAAAATCCAGCGATTTCCTCGTCGAGGAAGTTGCTAAACCTCCTCTTGCGCTTCGAGCAGCAAACGTTTGGAAACATTAAAAATCTGCAGCCAAATCCGCTGCGAGAAGCCAAAACTTGGAGAAAGGATAGCTCAAAAAGCATCTCTTCCCTGACGATCGAATCACAGTCTACTTCCCGATGCGCGAAGATGCTTTACCGCGGCGAGCGTGATATTCCTGCAAGGTAATATGCCGACCGTAATTCGGTGGAACTAATCGATGCAAAAACACCGGCACCGGATTGGTATGAACCACAACCTCGCGACTACCATGCCGCGCGACAAATTGATCTGCGGTCAGTGAACTGGACCAAGAAGAAATACCAAAGACTAAAGTGAAAACGGCGATTGCAGAGATTCGAGACATGATCTTTTTTCCTACCAACTTGGTTGTTATTTCTGGCGTAAACCGATGAACCGTCGTCGATTGCAACCACCGTGCCAAAAGAATCATCTCCCTCATTGGCGAAAGGATGGATTCCAAATCCAGGGTTTAATCTGCTTCGTCTTTACGAATTGAATCGAATTTAATGGCGTAATCTTGGTGAATTTATCAAAGCGAACTCCGATTCGATTTGCCTAAGCCATGCCTTCTTGCCTCGGGCAATTACCCCAACACCTCAAAGCCGTAACCAGTCACGGCCTTAGCCGTGACGGGGCAAGGCCTTGCTTTTGTATTTAACGGCTTAAGATTTTAGTAAAGTTCGCTAGACCTTTTTGTCCGTGTCAAATTCAAA
>JBEGUT010000486.1:0-3957 GCA_041178745.1 Planctomycetota bacterium
CTGGATACAGGCAATCAGGTTCGTCGTTCGGGTCGCCAGGCAGAAATGATTTTTCGTCATAGTGCAGATGCGATGGCGAGCATGGGCTATGCAGCGATTGGCCTTGGTCGCGAAGACCTGAAGTTGTCTTCTGCCGAACTGTTGCAGGTGACCGCATCGGAAGGAAGTCAGCAGACGGCTTTTACTTCCAGCAATGTTGGTATCATCGCACCCGACTTTATGTCTCCCTGGAAAGTGATCCCGGTAGGAAGCCGAAAGATTGGTATCACCTCAGTGCTCGGTAAGAGTATGCAGGAGGATATCAATAACAGCGAGATCGTTATTGAGGACCCAATCAAGTCGGTTGCGAAAGCGCTCTCCGAATTGAAGCAGCAAAAGTGTGATGTTTATATTCTTTTGGTGCAGGCGAATCTCACTGAGTCGGCTGAGATTGCTCGAGCTGTTCCTGGATTTGATTTAATTGTGACGGGTGGCTTGGGCGAACCGACCTACATGCCGGAACCCATCGAAGGTTCCAGGTCGTTGATGTTGCAAGTAGGTGTGAAAGGTATGTATGCGGGATTGGTTGGTTTGTACGACGATCCAAGTAATCCGATTCGCTACCAGAGAATTGCCTTGTCATCGCAGTTCAAAGATTCGACAAGGATGATGGTAGCTTTTCGAGGCTATCAAGAGCAGTTGAAGAAAGAAGGATTTCGAGGCTTAGAGGTCAATCCGGCAACGCATCCTTCGGGGCGTACGTTTGTGGGAACAGAGAGTTGTGCTGAGTGCCACAGCAAAGCCTTTGAGGTGTGGAAAGGAACGCCTCACGCTCATGCTACCCAATCTTTGGTGCACCCAGGAGAACGATCGGATATCCCAAGACATTTCGATCCGGAGTGTCTTAGTTGTCATGTGACGGGATGGAATGCGAAGAAGTATTATCCGTACGAGTCAGGTTACTTGTCGCTTGAAAAGACTCCGTTGATGGCAGAGAACGGTTGTGAAAACTGCCATGGTCCTGGAAGTCGACATGTGGCTGCGGAGAATGGTGATATCGAAGCGGATGAAACCTTGCTGACCAGCTTGCGTGAAGAGATGCGATTGCCCTTAGCCCAAGCACAAGACAAATGCTTGGAGTGCCATGATTTGGACAACAGTCCTAATTTTCATCGCGATGGTGCGTTCGAGGAATTTTGGGAACAAGTGAAGCATTACGGTAAGGACTGATCTCCTTAGCGTTTTCTTTTGTTCATTCGGACGATGCGAATCGTCTCGTCACGGTTTTAAGGGAAGATTCGCCTTCTTGTGCCGGCAACCGAGAGCTGTAACGAGCGTTCAATTCTCGGCTTTCCCATTGTTTTTATCAGCGGCCGAGTTTTTTTACCATCAAGTGCAAGCAGACATCGCTGTAGATTGTCGCTCTAGTTCTTGCAAACTACTTTTGCCGAACCTGCTCGATGCGTTTACAGGCGGCTTGAGTACCTAGAATATCGAGCGCATCGAAGACACCTACGCCAAGGCCTTTTCCAGTGATGGCGACGCGCAGGGCATTGATCACTTGGCCGATCTTCAGTTGTTTCTCGTCGAGGTAGGCTTTGAAGCAGTGTTCGAATTCTGTTGCGTTTTGTGGGTTAGCGGATTGAAAGCGACTTGAGAGATCAGCGAGCCAAACCGTGGCATCGGGAACTGAGGTGATGCGCTTTTGGACATCGGCTTCGCTGTAGGAAATCTTATCGTCCGGAAGAAAGAATTCATCGTACTGCAGGATATCGCCAGCGACTTTTAATCGTTCTCCAGCAGCGCGTACGACGCGTTCAATTTTTTCTGCGATCGAGCAGGGGGGAGGTGTAGAAACCCAACCTGTTTTTTGCAGATAAGGAAGTACCATCGCTACTTTCTTTTTGATATCCAGTCGTTGCATCCAGCGAGCTTGGAAGGCGACCAATTTTTGTGGATCGAAGCTAGCGGGTGCGCGATTGACGCGGTCTAGCGAAAAAAGTCGAACCATATCATCGAGAGTAAAGTCCTCGGTGGAATCATCCAGCGACCAACCTACCAGCAATAGATAATTGAGAATCGATTCTGGAAGAAAGCCTATTTGGCGATAGAAGTCGATGACGACCGGATTGAATGTTTCCGGCGAGATGGGGAGGTTGGTTTGCTCAGCGATGCTTCGCCCTTGTTCGTAGAGCGATTTAAAATCGTTTTGTTTTAGATATTTATCCAATTTACGTTTGCTGAGTTTCGAAGTGCCACCAGGTTCAGCGACGTACGGAAGATGCGCGAAGATCGGCAAAGGATACTTTAGCGATTGGGCTATGAAGATTTGACGAGGTGTATTGGGAAGATGTTCCACAGCGCGAACGACATGAGTGATTTTAAAATCAAAATCGTCGACGACGCTGGCGAGGTGGTAAAGGAACGTACCATCGGCTCGTTGGATCACGTGATCTTGTTCAGCGGACCAGTCAAACTCCACGTCACCTCGAATGAGATCGTTGAATTGGCACTTGCCTTCACGAGGCATTTTCAAACGGACAACCGATGTGCGTCCTTCTGCCGCCCAAAGTCTTGCTTGTTGATCGTTGACAGCCATCCACTGGCGATCATAGACAAAGGGGCGGCCTTCCTTCTCTGCCTGCTCGCGTTGCGCTTGCAGTTCTTCCGTCTTTGCAAAGTCGCGATAGGCATGTCCAGAGGCAATAAGAGTATCGACGGCGGCTTGGTAACGACTGCTTCGCTGCGATTGAAAATAGGGAGCATAGGGGCCACCGATTTCAGGACCCTCATCCCAATTTAGGCCGAGCCAGCGAAAACCTTCGAGGATCGGCTGCAAGGCTTCTTCGACATTGCGCTGCTGATCGGTATCGTCGATGCGCAGAAGAAATTGACCTCCTGCTTGCTTCGCCAAGAGCCAATTATACAGAGCAGTGCGGACCCCACCGATGTGAAGGTAGCCTGTAGGGCTCGGCGCAAAACGTGTGCGAACGGTCATCAAACGCACTCCGGCATCTCGAAGAAGTAGTTTTGAAGGGAAGTAAAACGCTCGGTTTCGATTGAAGTTTAACGCGATTGATACGGTTTACCCAGGGGACTTTCGGGAGAATCCAGCGAACCAAGAATAAAAGCTCCAACCCGATAAGAGTCCACTTTTTCATGGAATTGGATCGATGGGCCAATAACTCTTCTCTCGTGCGAACGTTTATCGTTGAGGCTGATCGTCTACTAGCAAGGGATGCAACTTTCGCGGGCGATGAAGCATATTGCCCGATGAGCGTTGGGAAGACCGGAGAACGATTTCATGCTTAAGCGACGTTACGGCGTTGTTCTTGCTGAAGTCGTTTTAGGCGTTTGCGTTCCGCCTTGCTGAGTTTGCGATTTTGCCCTTCGTCTCCATCGTCATCGTCATCTTCGTCGTTGTCGTAGTCTGACAAATTCGGACTGGGGTTATTGGTGGCCGCTTGCCGTTGCATGGCAGCCAGTGGTCCGGGTTTGGAATAAGGAGACGTCGATGGTAAAGGTTTTTCTGAACCTTTGCTGTTCGTCGAAGCGTCTGTTGTCGCTCTTGAATTACTGGGTGACTCCTCATCATTTTGCGAGTCGGTCTGTGGGGGGAGTCGCAGCATGGCGACTGGGTTTAACGCGCTGAGGTTAGGAAGTTTTATCCGTTTAACCCAGCTGAACATCCAACCAACTTTGATGCGAGGGATTTTCAGTGAGCGTTTAGCAACAAGCTTCTTTTCACTTGCTGGAGAGTTAATGCGTTCGTTGTTTGCAGTTGCTTTTGCTGCTGCCTTAGTTGGAAGTTCATCTTCCTCCTCGTTGGCAAGATGTTTTTGACTTCTTTTGAATGAGGGTACTGAGATCTTAGGAATTCTATCGCGAGTCCACTGCGAAACTGAGGCCCAAGGAATTCTCGGCAATCGATTTGACTTCTTAGAATCCGTTTCAATTTGCTCTTCGTTCTCTTCGGAG
>JBEGUT010000487.1:0-3952 GCA_041178745.1 Planctomycetota bacterium
GCGGGCATGAAAGCCTACATGCCGGCGTTCTGGGCATTGCCGAACCTCTTTTTGACATCGGTTGCTGCTGCAGGGAGTATTGGACTGATCAACTCGTTCGGGAACCTGGGGGGCTTTGTAGGTCCTTCGATTTTGGGTTGGATCAAAGAGTCAACAAAGTCCTACGAGTGGGGCCTGTATGCGTTGGCAGGTTTGTCGGCGATGTCCGTGGTGCTCCTGCTCTGTATTCCTCTGAACACGGAAACGAAAGCAACGGATCACTCGAGAGAGGATTCGCCTTCCACGTAAGAGTTGTTCGGGAATGGTTGTCTTGGGAATTAGAGCGGCTTGGGTTCTTGATACCATAGGCAACGCATCTAGCGTGATTGCGGATGAATTTGAGGGTAGTCGGAACCTGAAGAGGGTTTGGTTTTGCCCCATTTCGCTAGCAGAAAATGCCTAGGAGAAAATTTTTTTCCTTAGCATTTGTAACGATGACTTCTCGTTTTCATGCTTTAGAAAGAGACAGTTTGCAAAGGCTTTTGTGCCGACGACGTTTATGCAGCCCCGTAATGCTTTCTTGTTTAGGGCGTAAAAATCTTTCTTGAGGAACGATGAGGGAGGATTGAACGCACTTGAGAGAAGTCGTTGGCCAGAATGGTTCCAACGAATGCTGAGCAAATCGTGTTGCAGACACTGAGCAAGGGTGCTGAGAGGGGTTCCTTTGAAATGGGGCCTGGATCATCAAATATCAAAAATTTTTCCTTTAGCACTGGAAATCCGCCCTTCCCTGGCTGATATTATTCCCTAGCACCTCAACGGAAAAGGCACGCTTTCCAGAGTTGTAATCTGCATCCTCTCCAAGTTTGCGGTTTAATCAACTTCTTCTATTCAATGCCCCTAAAGTAATGGGGCGGGAAGGCGGTATCTAATGGGGACATGGTTAAGGCGCTCGTGTGCGCTAACTTGGCGAGCATCACTTCTCGCATTGTTTATTTCATCTTCGGCCTTGGCTCAAGAGACTGCACCGGCTGAGACTCCAGCCACACCTGCGGCCACGGCAACGGAAACACCTGCTGAATCACCGGGGGCAACCGAAACTGCTGCACCAGCGGCCGAAAGTGCACCGGTGGAGTCTGAGGGTGTAGCTCCTGTGACTTTAGAACAGCGTGTTGCGGGCTTGGAAGCTTACATTAACAACACCGATCCAGCGGCAGCGTTGGGTGCAACTCAGGGAACGTTGGGTGTAGCTGGTCCTGGTCACAATGCCTTTTTAATGGTCAGTGCGGCCTTGGTTTTGTTCATGACGCTGCCTGGCTTGGCATTGTTCTACGGTGGTTTGGTCCGCAAGAAGAACGTACTGTCCGTAGTAGCCCAGTGCTTCGGAATCGCTGGCTTGGTGACCATTTTGTGGGTAATCTGCGGATACACCATGGTCTTCGGTGAGGGTGGCAGCCCTTACTTGGGCAGCATGAAGCACTTGTTTTTCGATGGAGTCGGGGCCGCTCCAGACGGAAACTATTGTTACTGGGTATCTGAATCGGTATTCGCCAGTTATCAGTTGATGTTCGCGATCATCACGCCTGCGTTGATCGTCGGTGCGATTGCTGAGCGCATGAAGTATTCGGCGATCATGTTGTTTGTTGCACTGTGGATGTTTGCGGTTTACTTCCCGTTGGCCCACATGGTTTGGGGCGTTGACGGTTTGATGAACGGTGTTTGGAATGGCAGCGCCAAGATTCGTGCGATCGACTTTGCTGGCGGGACTGTCGTTCATATGAGTTCTGGTTGGAGCGCTTTGGTGCTCTGCTTGCTCTTGGGCCCACGTATTGGATTCGGCAAATCTCCGATGCCTCCTCACAGCATGGTTTTGTGCGCGATTGGTACTGGTATGTTGTGGGTGGGTTGGTATGGATTCAATGCTGGCTCGGCTCTATCGGCTGACGGTATCGCTGCGAATGCTTTCTTGACTACCACGATTGCAACAGCGGTCGCAAGCTTCGTATGGCCGATGATCGAGTATTGCCGCAACGGCAAGCCATCGATTCTCGGTTTCTGCTCGGGTGCTGTGGCTGGCTTGGTTGTAGTGACTCCAGCTTGCGGTTTCATCGATGTCAAAGGCTCGTTGATCATCGGCTTGTTGGCGGGTGTGATTCCTTACATTTTCTGCACCACGGTGAAGCGAGCGTTCAAGTACGACGACGCTTTGGATACATTCGGTGTGCATGCTGTTGGTGGAACTTTGGGTGCTTTGATCACCGGATTTTTGGCCACGGACAAGGTCAACGCGAACTTGGTTGGCAGCTATGCAACGCAGAACGGTTTGAAGGATGTTTTGGCAAACGGTACCCTTTGGATCGAGCAGCTCAAGGCAATGGGCTTAACGATCGTCATGGCGATTGTGGCTACGATTGTTATCACCCTGATCGTTAAAGCGACTGTAGGCCTTCGCCCAACAGCGGAAGTCGAAAGCATCGGTTTGGACTTGGCAGAACATGGTGAAGCTGGTTACGAAATCTAATTACAAGGGGAATAACCTAATGAAAAAAGTTGAAGCGATTATTCGCCATTTCAAATTGGAAGATGTCAAAACAGCTCTCACCGAGAAGGGCATCGTGGGAATGACGGTCAGCGAGGTTCGCGGCTTTGGTCGCCAGAAAGGTCACACGGAAATTTACCGTGGATCGGAGTATGCGATCGAATTTGTTCCCAAGGTCAAAGTGGAGATTGTCTGCAAGGATGAGGATTGGGAATCGGTGGTCAACGCGATTGTGGGGGCTGCTCAAACCGGTCAGGTTGGTGACGGAAAGATATTCGTGACCGACATCCGAACGGTGGTTCGCATTCGCACCGGTGAGACCGACAGTTCGGCTCTTTAGGTCGACTCCGAGTTAATTGTTGTTGCAATCCCATCATGGGATCGCTTATCCTTCTGTGCCTGCAGGTTTCGGCCTTCGAAACCTGCAGGCATTTTTTATGTTATTCTCTGACTGAACTTGTTTTCTAATTCTCTTTTTTGCCTTGTGAGGCCGGCATGCTCTCGCGATTATTGGCTATTAAAAATGTCGAATCCAACGCCGAAAGTTCTCATTTGAAACGGGTATTAGGCCCGTTTGAGCTGACGATGCTGGGGATCGGCGCGATCATTGGTACCGGTATTTTCGTGCTCACTGGAACCGCAGCTGCTGGTGGAGATCATCACATCGGAGCTGGACCTGCACTGGTGATTTCGTTCTTGATCACCGCAGTCGCTTGCGGACTGGCAGCTCTTTGTTATGCCGAGTTCGCTTCGATGATTCCAGTTTCTGGAAGCGCTTACACTTACGCTTACGCATCCTTTGGAGAGTTAGTCGCTTGGATCATCGGCTGGGACTTGATCCTCGAGTATGCCGTGGGTAACGTCGCGATCGCCATCGGTTGGTCAGGTTATATGCTCAACTTGCTGCACTTTTTTAATATCTACCCTCCAGCGTGGTTGTGTATAGACCCGATGACAGCCTCACATGCCATAGCACATGCAGCGGATGCGAACCCGCAGACGCTAGAGCTAGCTAAGCAAGCTTATGCGACAGCTCCAAATTTAGGGTTTCCATTGATCATCAACCTTCCAGCTGTGCTGGTAGTGTTGTTGGTTTCATCTCTCTTATATTTCGGTGTTAAAGAAAGTGCTCGCTTCAATTCGGTCCTCGTGTTGATCAAGCTGGCGATGATTGCTCTATTTCTTGTGGCAGGCTTGCCGCATGTCGACTTTGCAACACACTGGCAGCCTTTTGCCCCTAATGGCTTCAGCGGTATCATGACGGGTGCTGCGATTATCTTTTTTGCCTATATCGGTTTTGATGCGGTCTCAACAACGGCGGAGGAAGCGAAGAATCCGCAGCGCGACTTGCCGATCGGTATGATTGGCTCGCTGTTGATTTGTACCGTGCTCTACATCGCAGTCGCAGTGGTTCTCACTGGCATGGCTCCTCTG
>JBEGUT010000488.1:0-3948 GCA_041178745.1 Planctomycetota bacterium
ATGGCGGCGCAGAATTACGAGGGAGTGTTGAAGGAAATCGCTCGGATCGATCCCTATTTCATGCTGCCTGAGATCACAAGCCTTAAAGACAAGGCATCTAGCAAGGCTGAAAGGGTTCGCGAGTTACAAAAAACAATTTCCAAAGCATTGGAGCAGAAGCAATATCATGGACTCTTGGCGCAGGTGAACCAGTTGCTTGAGCTCAAGCCGAGTGACGCTGCGATGAAGTCCCTTCAAACGCAACTCATTGCCCGCGATGAGAAGAATGCTGCTCAGATTAAAGATGTAGTGAATCGCGCCCAAAGCTTGATAAGCTCTTGCCGTTTCGATCAAGCATCCAAGGAATTAGTTCGCATTCCCAGTGAGCTTCAGACGCTTGAGGTTTCTGAGCTGCTACAAACCTGTGAGGACATGGTATTTCAACGCCAATCAGCGATTCAGGCATTAGCAAACGGTTTGACCACTCAAAATTATATTTTGGCAATATCGAACACAAATGCCTATCGCAACAATATTTCCTTGCAGGGATGGACGGATGAAGAGTTTCAATCTGAGCTAAGTAAATGCCAGCAAGGACTTGCGGCTCAACAGGAGGCCGTGGCTGCTGCCGAACGTAATCGAAAGATTATGAGGCGAGTGGCGGTAGGGGCTGGCGCGTGTACTGTGCTTGTCCTACTAGGAGTGTTTGGGATTTGGATGCAAGCCAGATTGCGGGCTAGGACATTAGAGGGCCACATCCTGTACGGCAGATGGAATGATGTTCTTACAATGGAGCCCAATAATACGAAAGCGCTGTTGGGGCGAGCTGAATCTCAATTTAGTATGGTCTCGCCAGATATCAATGCTGTAATAGCCGACTTGAAGCGAGTCGAGGAAATCACTGGCAGTAACCAGGACACGAGAAGGATATACAATCGGGCTTACCTTACTCGCGCGCAGGCCAATATCAAGTTAGAAAAGATCCGTGAGGCGGAGGCTGATCTTGCGCTTATCAGTGGGAACAACGGTTCGACGGATTCTTTAGATTCGACGGCATTACAACTCGTTCGAAGTCAAATTGCAGCCGCATACCTAAAGGAGTCCGAGGCTTCTGCGAGGTCTGGCAATTCGTCGCAAGCTGCAGCTAGCTTGGCGAAGGCGCAGCAGTATGATAAGTCAATTTCCATGCCGACGGCTTTGCTAGCGGCTTTTGCCGGAGACACTGTGAAGGCATTTGAATTGTCAGATAGTGAAGAAAATCTGACTAAAGTATTGGACGCGATGGGAAAGGTTCCAGCGAACGAATCTGCGAGTCTTTCTGGCTACAGGAGTCGCATTGCAGCTGCTCTAATTCAACGTGGTTTGAAATCTGTTGGAAAGGACCCGGATGGCGCTGCTGCCGACCTGAAGCGAGCTCAGGAAATGGGGGCGGCGATAGAGGCTACCGCTAAATTACGAGGTGAGTTAGCAAAGAGTATGGCTGAACCGGCGGTATCGGCTTTTGAAAAGGACTTAGATGATAAGAGTCAAGCGGAAGCTCTTGCCCGTTTAGATGCCGTATTTTCACTGGATCAAAACAGCGCGAATGATTTGCTGGTTAGGTTTGGTGAGGCGTTATGCCGAAAGGGGATCTCTTTGATCAAGTCCGATCCGAATAAAGCAGCGCAAGCTTATGAAATGTTGTCGTCATTGGGATTGAGTGCCGCTTTCCCGAAAATGGATGAGCTCCAGTCTGGAGTTACAACGGTACTGACAGAACGTATCGAGAAAGCTATCGAAAAAGATGATCTGATCGCATGGACGTCGGATTTAAAGATTCTGAAAAAGATAAACCAACCAGTCGGGGAGAAAGTGCAAACGGACGTTTTTGCGAAAGCGACACCGGAGATTGTACAGAAACTACCTGTGGAATTATTAGCCTATTTTCCAGAAGATACGATAGCTTCATTCCCGGAAATCACTAATTCCATAGGCATGAAACTAAAAATGATTCCTTCTTTTGGTGTCAAGGACAAGGGCATTTATAAACCTTTTTATATGGGTATTTTTGAGGTTACACAAAAAGAGTTTCAGGCAGTAATGGGGGTCAATCCAAGTCAATTTAAAGATGCTAGAAATCCAGTTGAAACCGTTCGATATGAAGATGCCATTGAGTTTTGTCGTAAACTCTCTGAAATGCCCGAGGAAAAAGCTGCTGGTAGAGTGTATCGCTTACCCATCAATACCGAATGGCAGTGGGCTTCTAGTTTCAAGCAAGATCTATCGACTTTTTCTGAATTCCCAGCGAGCGCATGGTACAAACAAAACTCGGAAAATGAACCGCATCCAGTTGGTAGGAAAAGCCCAAACAAGTTGGGCTTGTTTGATGTGTGGGGGAATGTGTCTGAGTGGTGCGACCAAGGAATTGAAGGTAATCAAAACAACCTCGGTATTCCAGGATTTTCTAGTGTACCAGGAGGAGCAGGAAGTTTTCCTGGATCCTTTGTGAGATTAGGAGGTAGTTTTATTTCTGAGAAATCGGAATGCTTTGGGATAACTCGGGACTTCTATTTAAGAGATGGAACAATTGGATTCCGCGTGGTTTTTGGTGGAGGCCTTATAGATATTGCTGAGATGAAAAAGGCGAGTGGGGCAACATCTGCCGGCGGAAAGAGTGAAACGAAGAGCCAAGACATTTCAATGCCCCCGAAGGGATCTGCATCTGAAGGTATTACGAACACCGTGGGAATGGAGCTAAAGCTCATTCAACCTGGCACATTTGTGATGGGAGAAGGTGACCTATCGCATAGTGTGACTCTGTCGAAACCATTTTACCTTGGTGTCCACGAAGTGACGCAAAGACAGTATGAGATAATAATGGGGTCGAATCCTAGCAATTTTAAAGGATCACGAAATCCGGTAGACCAGGTGTCTTGGGACGATGCTGTGGAGTTCTGTAGAAAGCTGTCTAACTTACCGGAAGAAAAAGCAGCAGGTCGAGTGTATCGGTTGCCTACTGAAGCTGAGTGGGAATATTCAAGCCGGGCTGGAGCGACGACAAGGTATTGTTTTGGTGACGATGATTCGCAACTACGAGACTTTGCCTGGTTTGATGGGAGCGCGGGAGAAAGGACATATCCTGTGGGTCAAAAGAAACCGAACCCATGGGGAATTTATGACATGTACGGCAATGTTTGGGAATGGTGTCAGGATCGGTTGGGGGAATATCCCAGTGATGATGTGACAGACCCTCAAGGGCCGTCATCGGGCTCGAAACGAGTATCACGGGGAGGTGGTTGGAACGGCTTCTCCGAACACTGTACGTCAACACTTCACCACGGAGACCCACAAGACTATCGCGGCTACGCTCACGGCTTCCGAGTTGTGATGACAATCGATACCACGCCGAGGTAAGAAAGGCCAGAAAGCACTAACTGTATCGATGGGCAAGCTATGAAATCGAAGCCCTTCAGAGTTAGATAAGCTGATGTCGCGGTGTGTCTTTGGTTTTCCGAAAACGAAGAAGTTTGAGCGCGGTGTTTGTTGAAACTTCAAAGGACTCTAGCCGTTGACTTTCAGCATTGGGTTGGGCTATCGGTATTTCTGTTACTTGCTTAGGTTATAGGACGGTTGAAGAAATACCACGAAATACTAGCAAGCATGCATTGGTACTCGTATTGTGGTTTTGATCGGGTTCAAGCGACGTTTAAAACTTTCCTGTGTATCAAGATTTTAAAACTTGAAGTGATGCATGGGTAAAATTACGATCCATCCGACATTTCCGTGGATTTGGTAGAATTCTCCTCTAAGGAGAACCATCGTGCAAGACAAAGAACTCTACCAGCAGATTTTGGGGCTTTCATCCCCTTGGCAAGTTACAAGTGCTGAACTCGACCATGCTCATTTGGAGATTCGTGTTCGGGTGGATCATCCTCGTGGTACGAAGTTCTGTTGTCCCGACTGCAACACAGAACTGCCATGCCACGATCA
>JBEGUT010000489.1:0-3947 GCA_041178745.1 Planctomycetota bacterium
GGGATTATCCCAGGAACTGTTGGTAGTTTGCGGAAAATTACGGACCGCCCGAACCAACAGTTTTGTATTTGCCTCTATAATTTCAATGACAACAGCAAGATGTGTTTCCTTCGGTGGCTGGTTTAGAGCTAACCAGGAGATTGCGTCTTTGCCGCGTTGTTCGAATGATATTAATTTTACGTATGCACGTCTGATTGACAGTGATTGCTCCCTTGATAACGTTGTTACGACGCTGGACTGCTAGGTTTGTTGTGTTGGCAACTATACCGACCGAACTCCGCTTGGTACCGACTCGCCATCAGGGCATAGTGAATCAATACAGGTGGCATAGAGTGGTGTTGGGTTTCTTAACTAGGTGAAGTAATCTCGAATGAGCAATCGTCTGGTTGAAAAGCAATGTCAGTTATCGATGGACGGCTGTCTGTTGGTAGCATCTCCTTCCCATCCCAATGCAGATACGGCGCACGATGTATTTATGGTGACATGGCATCGTCCCGAAGGAAGCATGGGGATGCTATTGAATCGCTCGTTGGTCGCTGATGCGGGTAATCTTTGGGAAAAAGTATTGGGACCTGAAGCGAAGAAGATGCCATGCGGGCCAGTACATTACGGTGGCCCTCTTGAAGGTCCGGTGATCGCACTACACGATCGTGCCGAGTTGGCCGAGGCAGAGACGTCGCCTGGTGTCTATATCGCGGCTCAAGTTGCAACGCTCCAGAAATTGGGCAAGAGCCAGCCGAACACCTGTCGCTGGATTGTCGGTCATGCTGCCTGGAATAGTGGCGAATTGGAAAAGCAAATCCAAGAGGATTGGTGGTACACGATTCCGGCATCCCCGGAGTTGGTTTTCGCACCAGTGGATGAAATGTGGATAAGATCGGTTCGCCGGGCTGGCGATTATCTGGTCGGTCTATTGTCTGGTTGTCATCGCCGGCCAGAAAGCGGCTTCTGGAACTAACGTCTTCAACTGGTAGTCCCTAGGTGGTTGCTAGGATGATGTCCCACAATCCAGTGGTGGTGAGGTACAGAGCAGGCTTTTGAATTCCTTGCTTGATTCGAGCTGGCTAGCGATGGTAAAGCTCGCCACATTCCAACCCCTCCATTAACTAAGCGACCTATTGAAATCCATTTCTGGTCGTGAAGCGACCCTAAATTGGGGCTCAATTGGGCCAACTTAGCGATTTACGCCTTGCCCACGGATCGGCTTCGCTTAAAGTGGAGGGATCGAGAGTACTGATTTGACCTCGATCATTGTTGATCTTTCAAAAAACAGGTTGAAAATACGTCCATGCGGATCGGTGTTATTAAATTTGTTGCTCCCCAAAAAGGCTTTGGTTTTATCTATTGCCAAGGTTTGTCCACGGACGTTTTTTTTCATTTCACAGCCTGGAAGTCGACGACTAAACGAGCGGATCGTCTAGTTGTTGGTGACGAAGTAGAGTTTGACCTCGATGAATTGAGCCGCATTCGAGGCGACGAATTAAAAGCGGAGAAAGTGATTCCTTCGCGTCGGCCTTTGTCGGCGAAGTTAGCTGATGATGCCGATCCTCATATGCTTCCCAAGCATCATCCTAGAGCGCGTCGGCGTATGGCAACTTGGCGACAAGGGGAAAAGCCAAAATCGAATCCTGAAAAAAATGACGAGGAATCGGAGTCGATGTAACGGACTCTATTTCTTCTCAGCATCGGTGGTGGGAAGAGGGGTTCCTTTGAGTCGTGCATCGAGTTCCTTTTCAACTTTCTGCACAAGATCATTTTGTAGATACTTCTGCAGCAGTTCGCGGGTTTGCTGGAACATTTTTTCGATGCGCAACTGGGCTACAGGCGTTAGTGGTCCGGAGGCTGGATCGAGAACCTGGCGTTGAACATTGTCGAGATCTCGGGCCATCTTTTCGTAGTCTTTCAACTGCCGCAGTTCATCGACAAGTTGCTTGGCTTGATCGAGTTTTCCTTCCTCCATCCGTAAACGCACGCGAGCTGCAGCCACTTGACGCAGCGCGACCAAATCAACCACTTCGCTTTGCAAGCCGCGGAGAAAAGCTTCAGCTTCCAAGCGGCGACTGTCGTCCGGAACTTCAGCGACGTAGAGAGGCTGCAGTCCAACAACAATTGGAAGTCGTGCTAAAAGCGTTTCGCCGTTTTTCACATACAGAAGGACAAGCGGCACATTGAGCGGATAGGTTTTGGTTTCCATGGGGACTTCCGCGGGCGCGGCAGATTCGGCTGGTTTGGTTGCTGCAGTTGCTTTATCGGCTGCCGAAGTTTTGTCGGCCGCTGCAGCACCCTCAGCGGGTTTGCTGTCTGCAGGAGCACTCGCCGTTGTTTCATTTTTAGCAGCAGGTGTGGCCGCGGGTGTCGAGCTACCCTCTTTGTTCTCAGCGGCAGGTGTGGCCGGTGGTTCAACGGGTGTTTTGATGGTTACAATCAGTGGGTCGGTTGGAAGCGTCACCCGCAGTTGTCCGCGCCAATCGGTCCGACCTAAAATCTTACTTTCATCTCCACCCGGCAGACGCTGAAAGATTTGTGTCCCGGCGAGGGGACGATCCTTAGCAAGTTGAGTTACGACTTGAACATCGGAGTAGGTTCCCGAGGGTTTAACTTTCAGCGCAACGCGTTGCGTACGACTGTTGCGTCTTCCTTCCATCCCACCTCGGATACCAGTGAATACAGCACCAGAAATATGCTCGCGTTTGACATCAGTCACTGCGATATAGGTCCAAGGAATTGCTTCTAACAATGAAGGCTGACCATTGCGATCGTTGCGGCGAATAATTGGTTGCAACACATCTCCTATGCGAATCAAAACAGGATGTTCCTCGGCGACGACAAGTCCCGCCGCGCGGACTCGCAACTTTGCGGACTTCGGGTCTGATTCTTCGATACGAGCGACGGGCGTAAAACAATCGCGAACCAAGCCTGCGATTGGAGCAGCGATTTGATTTCTTGGATGATAAAGATCGCGTTGATAAATAATGGAGAGTTGACGGGTCGGACAATCAAACTCGCGAACAACTACCTGAGGATTTTCGTTTCCTGCTTTGAGTGTCAAGAAGTATATTTTATCGAGTTGCTGAAGGAAACTGTCGGATTGGTTTTCGAGCCGAACGATGATGCTGCGGCAGTTCTCCGACTGACGCTGTAGGTCATCCTTCAGAATCATCGCTGCGGTTGTTTGGCCATCGGCGATCTCCAAGGCTAATTGCGCAGAAGTTTTGTCTGTGGGACGCAGTTGATCCTTGAGGCGTACAATCGCTTGAGGGCGTGGTTTCTCAACCATCAGCGTGGTGATCTGTTTGAATAATTCCTCTGGAACCTGTGGTTTCAACTCCTCTTTAAATTTCTCCATATTCAGACCGTCGGGATCTTTGAGCATTTGGTTCTCGACAAGAGTCTGGATTTTCTGCGATACCAGAAGCTTTATTTGGTCTTTTACTCGTACATGATTGGGAGGTTCAGGAAGAGGTTTGATACGGCTTACCACCGCATCAAAGTATTTGCGAGGTACCATCACGTCGATAGCTTTGTCGACGAAGGATTCTAAAGAACGCACATTATCTGTAGTCGCATTTTTTTTCGGAACCGCTAAGACGAAGTCACCGGCGCTCAAGATCGTTGGATTGAGCGTATCGAGACTCTCAAGCATGGTCGACTTGAGCCAGACAGGGGCCTCATCGATTTGCGTTTTCCATGTCGGTCCAAAGGTAAGATCCAATTGCTCAGCGAGTTTAGTCCTTAGGGCTTCCACATCGGGTGAAGTCATTGCTAAGGTAGGATCAACGGCTAGCCAAGTCTGCACACGGTAAGGCGAGAATTCCCAAATCTCCTGAGCCGACGCTGGGTTTGCACATTGGCTAACAACTAGCAGTTGTAAGACGAGCAGCCAAACTGTTTTCACGTATCCTCGCCTGGAGTCAGGTTTGTGCATTTTCACCAACCGTTGTTGATGG
>JBEGUT010000490.1:0-3935 GCA_041178745.1 Planctomycetota bacterium
AATCCCTTAGATAGATAGAGTCGTACAGCTGAAGCGTTCGCAATAACTACCGTTAATTCCAACTTGATTAGACCCTCTTTGCGAGCCAAATTTATCACTGCTTCACATAGCTGAGATCCTAGTCTCGCGCCCTGATATTGAGGATGGATGCCTATGACCAAAGTTCCGATATGACAACTTTTTCTTCTGATCTGCCGAAGGATGGAAACGAATCCAACTGACTTACCATCAGCTAGCATAATGAGATGAATGTCCTTAGAAACGTTCTGTCTCTCAAAGATTTCTGCTTGAGCTTTTACAGTGGTAGATCGTTCCGCAGGCTCGAATCCGAGAAAGTCGGTGGCGGAAGTCACCGCCTCGAAAAGCTCGAGGAAGGCCTCTGCGTTCACTGCCGAAGCACGACGAATACAAATGTGATTGTTAGCTCTTGGATTCACGAGACTGCCTTCCTTCTGTCCAGACACTACGGGCACGCTCAATCTCGCACTGAATCTCTTGGATGGAAGCCGAATTGTGATCGCGCTCAATCACAATCCCTTCAGCGCTCGTGAGTTTTATTGCTTCCAGCGCCAGATCCCAGACGACATCGCTGACGGCGACATCATGCGAATCGAGCAACCACCCCCCAGACTCGCGATGACCCGCCACATGCAAATATGCAACTTCACATGCGTCTCCAATCAGCCGAATAAACTCCATTGGGTCATAACGAAAATTGCAAGAGTTAACGTAAAGGTTGTTAATGTCCAGCATAATCGGAACCTTGTTACAAGCTAATTTAATTAGGAACTCCTTTTCGGAAATCGCACTACCAGGATGGTTGAAAAAGTAGCAGGTATTTTCTAATGCCACTCGACGGCCAGCCAACTGTCGGCTTAGTGCATTCGTATTGGCGGCGAGCTGGACAGCACTATCGTCTTCGTATCGCACGGGCAGGAAGTTGTTGACCTCGTACTCCCCTGCTTGCGAGTAACTGATATGCTCGGTCACCCAACGAGGTTCCAAGTGATCACATAACGAGCTGAGAATAGCTGTTGTGGCATCACCTGGATACGTTGAACCGAGGGAGCATGTAGCGGAGTGCAGGACCGTGGGCAATTTGCCAAGAATACGCTCACAGTTTTCAGTAAGAAGATGCCCACCCCACTCATCGACGATTATCTCAAGGAAGTCAAGCTTACCCACTAGCTTATGGACATCTCGGGCGAACTCAGGCCGCCAACTCAAGCCTACTCCAAGCTCTATGGTGCCACCTGTTTTGGAAAATAGCATCCTGTGCCGACCGCTCAACTGGAAGCATCCATTCGGGTGCCTAGCGGCTCTTCCGAAAATGCCTTTTGCCAAACGCAAAAGCACATTCCAAGAGCGACAGTACCGTAGATCCAAATCCACTGTTGGTTAAGCCCAGATTCGGCCAACAGCACACTGACCATGCCGATCGCGGCACCGAGCTGATAGATAGCGTCAGCGCTGGCTAGCGTCAAAGGGCGAGAGTCGCTCTCATCAAACCGATAAGCCAGCCCAAACAGGTACGTATCTGCGCTCACACGCCCCACTGTTAGCACCATCTGGGCAGCAATGACCACGACCCAACTGTTGGCCATGCCAAGCAGAAACAGTCCCGCAGAGATCAGGATCATAGTACCGAAGTAAATTCGAGATCTTTGCATCCGATCCAGCCAACCGGTACCCAGGAGTGCATTCGTCGTAAATGCGGCGAAGAACCCTAGCACCCAATAAGCAGACATGGGATACGGATCGCCACCACTTTTATGCTGCAAAAAAGAAACGGCTGCTGCAGTTAAAGGCATTCCCAATGCCCCCGATGCAAATTGCAAAATCAATAAGGCATCACCTCTGGGGCGAGATATTATGGCGGCAAATCCCGACATCAACGCACCCAATGACTGACCCAATTTACTTTGAGATTCCACTTTCCCGCCCGATCGCGAGCCTATCATCCAGATACCAATCGCCCCGAGCATATAGGTGGCTATGTCGAACAGTATGGCGTTCACACCCAATGATTCAAATAATATTGGTCCAGCTGCTGTACCTGCAAGTTTAGCCACAATCACAATCATCCCTCGGCGTGCCCACCACATTTCCAGTTGTGTCTCAGACATCAAGCCTACTGTGAGTACTTTTAGTGGTACTGTGCTCAACGATGCAATGGAAGCCATAATCACGCCGGCAATATAAATTAGGTGTGGCTTTAGCGGGTCGTAGCCGAGGTACAAGGCAGACAAAACG
Source organism: Planctomycetota bacterium (assembly GCA_041178745.1). GTDB lineage: Bacteria > Planctomycetota > Planctomycetia > Pirellulales > Pirellulaceae > JAFLCP01. The sequence continues at coordinate 2,254 of JBEGUT010000490.1, forward strand.
ACGCCGCACGACAACTCGGTCACGATCAGAATCGTACGAGATGACCAACGCAATGAGATTGCTCCCGATAAGAGAATCATTAGAACCGAAGCAACAGTCTCCGCGACAAACAAGCCTAGCATATGCGACACATTACCGCTGTCTTTGGCTACAAAGTAAGGCAATCCTGTCCATGTGAGTGCGGAGCCAAATGCCGTTAGCGCCGCTGCCAAGGTGAGAATCCACCAGTCAGTTTTAGAGTTGTGCATCTCTGGTCATCAAAACTTGAGCATCAATTAGGGCCTCAATCGCCACGCCCTCTCCTACAGTAATCGGAGGACTTTGGGCTTGATCCAGCTGCTGCCATGGCGGCACGAACAACTGCATTAAGAAGGCGAATGTGGGTGAGTCGAGTTCAGAGATCTTTAACGTATCAGCAACCTCAACACCTGTTCGGTCTACGTGAACAAGATAGAAGAAACATTCGTCTAGTCCTTGTTCTGCATGCTGAATGAAAATATCAACTTCAGCCTGATGTAACTTGTCTATTGGCCTTTGCAAGCTAAAGGGAACGGCATCTGGACGTAAAGTACAGTAGGCGCCATCACTCAAGATACATGAAGTCCTCGGAGCGTCGGCATCCATTCCTGGCCATGAAGGCCGAAACGCTCCCGAAGCAATCACCACTGCTAGGTCATGGATCACCATATCTTGGGCAACGGTACTCGGAAATCGCGATGCCACCCATTTGCAAAACAGGTTGGCATCATTAAACCGTTTTGCACTGCGAATACATACCTCGGCATGAAAATCCTGGATTAGATGGATCCAGGATTCCTGGTCGATGGCCGATGCTAAGCTGGGGAACCAGCCTTGGAACTGTATTGCCCGAGTGCCTTCAACGACGTCGCGAAAGATGGCGAGTTGGGCCGCATCTGTGGTTGCAACCAGATGGGCATCATGCAGATTCAACCCGAATGATTTAGCACACTCCAGTTTACTCTCTCGAAATTTTAAGAACAGTTGTGGATCGACCACTAAGGCAGCAAGGAAACGTTGAATATTTAGTGACATGAGCGAATCTTTCTATGGTCTGAGTACACACCACGGATAACACTCAGTTCATTTGCCAAACTGGCAAGAGAATTACCATTCCTGCGCTGAAGCGTCACAAGTGACGCCGGTGATCGGGCTAGGGCAACATCCAGCAATTTCCAGAGAACGGAATCCATATTGGATCCAAACCGCTGTCTCATTATGGGATTCATGCAGGACTCGGGAACAACCGATATTGTTAAAGCCCGATCGAGAGGAAATTCAAGGAGATATTCCACCGGATCGCGTCGATAGGTAGCGGCGCTTATAGCAATGCTATCCAGGTTCAGCATTAGGCCCACATCTGTCTTGTCCGTAAGACGTTGGATGAATTTCGATTCTGAGTAGCAACCCGATCGAAACCGGAATAGCGCGCCTACGTTTTCCATAAGAAACGTAGAGCCTGTGGCTCTTACAACTTCGGTGACGCGAAATTCAGCCCAGGTCAGCATCTCTTCAGTGAACGCAGGGCACATATAGAGATCGAGCAAGACGTCTTGGACTTGCGAAAACGAAAGATGGTCAGAATAAAAAGGTGCACCTGTAACATTCAGAAAGTCCTCAACGGTGCGCATCAGCGTCATATCAATTGGCTGGTCGCCGCAGAG
>JBEGUT010000491.1:0-3928 GCA_041178745.1 Planctomycetota bacterium
GCCGATGGTGGATCTCTTTATTGGTGGTCGTGAAGATGCCGTTGAGATGCTTGGTATACCCGATATAGGTTCAGATCCTGATTCACTTCACACGATCGCAAAACAAATAGTCCGACAGTTTCCTCGAATGTCACTGGTCGCTATGACACGCCGTGAGGGAATCTCGGCCAATCACAATAATTTCGGTGGCATGCTTTATCATGCTGCTAACGACGAAGTCTGCTTTGCTCCCGAGTTAGATGGTAGAGTTGGGATATACGAAATCCATAATATCGTCGATCGACTTGGTGCAGGTGATGCTTTTACAGCCGGACTGATCCACGCGTTGACAGCACCTAATCTGCGAAAACCGGCAACTGCTGTTGCCTTTGCGACTGCTGCCGGTTGCTTGGCTCATTCGATTGAGGGCGATTTCAATTACGTATCCACCGCCGAAATTGAAGCATTAATGCGCGGTGATTCTTCCGGTCGGGTCAAGAGATAACTTCAGTGTCTAGGAAGCAACGAGCAGTATCGTATGCTTCCTAGACTTTTGGAAATTGTGCTTGTTTTTGTCGCCGTCACGCAAGCGAGATTGGTTCTGACAATCGAGTTGGTACGGGCGTTGTCAGCGTTGATTCACAACGCTGTCGTTGGCCTATTGGCGTTACATCGATTGGTAGCGTGTGTCGGTTTCTTAGTTACCTAAAGGGTGTCCTCTCCTAGAAGTTGCTCTTCGACTTCATCTGCCTGCCAAGCTAATGCGCTGACCACCCTCAAAACTTCTAAAGCGTCAGTTGTGTCTGCTAGCAGATTCGCACGTAACACCACAATTTCGGTGCCACTGCTAGATTGCTGAAATGCAAAAGCTCCATGGAGTGTTTGATTGTTGAAGCGAAGCAATGCGACCGCGTTCTTTGGCGAAGCAGGGCCGCATGGCGACCAGAAGCAAACAAGGTCATGTCCTTCTTGGTCTTCACGGCCAAAGGTGATATGCACAGTCTGTTTGCGAAGGCTTCCGACAGGGAGTGTTACTTCCCATTGGTCGTCCTGCTCTCTTAGCGTCCATTTTGAAGAACTAGCGACATGTCGAATCACGCCGCGAACGTCGTGGTGTTCCACTTTTTCAAGCGCTGAGAGATTCAGTCTTGATTGATCGGATAGAGTTGGTTTAGTCGAAGGAGCGCCAGTAGTTGGTACAGCTGACGCGACGACAGAAGGCGTCTGAGATTGCATCGACTGCTGGAGTACCGCCGGTATCGCCATACCCATGCCGAATCCAATGCCTGATCCCGCTCCAGTATTTTCGCCAGCAGCGGCCATCGAGTTAGCGGCCTGATACAACGTATAGGATCGTAAGTCGCCAAGTATGCTCATTCCAGACTTGGCATCGATGGCCTTTTCGACTTCTTCTGGCGGCGTGATACTATTGATGATGAAGTCGGTTAATTCCAATCCGAACTTTGCGAATGCATCAGAGATTTTCAGCCTCGCTGCTATCGCAACTTCATCGAACTTGGCTGGCAACTGCAATAGTCCAATATTCGAAGTCGCTAGAAAATCGGTAAGCCCCGAAATGATGACATCTTTTAGGTAACTGGTAATCTGGTCGGTCGTTACTCGACCTTGAGTCCCTACTAGGGTATTGAGTAGCAGGGATGGGTCGACCACGCGAAATGCAAATTTTCCGAAGCCCCGTAACCTTACCAAACCGAAATCAGGATCGCGCATCGTGATTGGAGTTTTGGTACCCCAACGCTGATCGACGAAGGTTTGTTTGCTAATAAAGTAAACCGCTGCTTGAAATGGCGACTTCTCCCAAGGAATCGTTAAGATTCGAGTCAATATGGGGATGTTTGCCGTTGTCAACGTGTAACGACCAGGGCCAAATCGGTCCATCGCTTTTCCGTCTCGGAAGAAAATTGCTTCTTGCGATTGCTGGACAATCAACTGTGCACCAAGTTGGATCGCCGCTGAGCCGTCCGCCGGGACTCTCCCCACAACGCTCTGTCCACTTGGATCGAAAAAGTCGATTACTTCTAAACGAAAGACCATGGATTTACTCTCCAATTAACTCTTACGCCATTTTTAAGAAATATTTTATATACCGATCATTAGGTTACAGGCTTCAGGAATTGTTGCTTTCACCGCGCAGGATCTTCGCCCGTCGGTCCAGTTTGTCCCGTAATTCGCGGCAAACCTCCAAGGCTTTCGAAATATCGACGTTTAACTTCTCAGTTGTTGGAACAGTCGGATCGGCTAAATATTTAGCGATACGATCGATGTCCGAAACGGTCGAAGCGTCGAGTTCACTCAAACGATCTAGTACCGAACCCTTAGCAGTTTCATCCGTGAACCAGTTACTGTAATTGTCGATTTGTGAATCAACTTGCTGTTGAAGCATTTCTAAACCGCTACGCAGTTTATCACCTGAAGCGATTGCCTCTAACTCTGCATGATCAAGATAAACCTTCAGATGCTCACGTAATAAATTTTTGCAATCCGAAATTCGTTCTGAAATATACTGGCGAGTGCGTCGATCACTTTCCCGTCGATGTTCCAGTTTAAGATAGCCGGAATAGCCAGGAATAAGAGCCTTAAGCCAATCCATGATGCTTACTTGCTTCGACGATGAATCCGACACTCGTAGTCTCCCTGAGAAATCATTTTTCAGATGAGATAACTTAGCAGATGGTGGTTGCTCTGAGCAATAAAGAGAGGCAGTGGATTCAATCAAGTTATGTCATGAAAGGTCATGTTTATCGAGGGGGCGACGATAGCATGCCAAGCCTATCTTCCTGAGAAAACTATACGAGGAGAGATTTAAGACTACCTAACAAACTGTCGCTATTTAAATTCTTCGCCCTGCGTGGGTGTCCGCTTTAGGCCCCAACTCGTATGGAGCGATTGCGATTGGAGAAGTAGTCGGGATACATATCCTGTAGGCTTTCTTCAACCGTCTGCACCGCAAAGAGAATCTGTTCTTCGCTGTGTGTTGAATTGATGAAAAATCGCAATCGAGCCGCAGCTTCTTCCACAGCTGGATAAAGAATCGGTAGCACATTGACGCCGCGACTTACCATGCGATCCGCCAGCTTCAATGCGACCATCGAATTCCCTAAGATGATAGGGACCACAGGTGTTTGAGCTGAATCGCCCGTGTTAAGGCCACGTTTCTTGGCCTCTTCCAAAAAGAGTTTGGAATTAGCACGAAGTTTCTCGACACGCTGAGGTTCCGCTTCAAGGAGTTTCAGTGATGCGAGTGCAGCAGCAGAGTTGGTTGGAGATAAACCGACGCTGAAGACAAATCCTGGTGTCGTGTACTTGAGATACTCGACTAGTTCACGTCTTCCCGCGATGTATCCACCACAAGAACCAAACGACTTGCTTAGGGTTCCCATCCAGATATCAACAGAGTTGGGGTCGATGGCAAAGTGTTCGCCAATACCTCGGCCAGTGTTGCCCATCGTTCCGATCGAGTGCGCTTCATCGACCATCAACCAGCACTTGTGACGCTGCTTGATCTCAATGAATTTTGGCAGCTCTGGAAAGTCACCGTCCATACTGTAAACGCCTTCAACGATCACCAATACACGGCGATATTTGTCTCGTATTTCGCTCAGGGTGCGTTCTAGGGCTCGGTAGTCGTTGTGTGGGAAAGGACGTCGCCGAGCGCCGGAAAGGATAGCACCCTGGACAATACTGTTGTGTGATAATGAGTCATGGAGAATTAGGTCGCCTGGGCCTAATAAATGTCCGATCACGGACTCGTTAGTGGCATGCCCACCCACCAACACAATGGAGTCTTCGACACCGACCCACTTCGCTATGGTTTGCTCTAGGTTGCGATGCAAATCTTTTTCGCCGCTGACAAGTCGCGAGGCGGAACAACTGGTTCCGTATTTACTCACAGCGTCTACTACAGCTTGGTTGATGACCGGATCACCGC
>JBEGUT010000492.1:0-3917 GCA_041178745.1 Planctomycetota bacterium
TGAGCAAAGAATTTCTGGACGTAGATGCGTCAATGTCGGACTCCAATAAAGATGGAGCAGATGTTCTTTCCATCGATGTGGGTACCACAGTTCGATCGATCCAGAGAGTGATCGAGTCGGCTGAGAGTTCGATGTCGCCTTGGGTAACGCGAACGCCCCCGTTCAGTCGATAGATGCGATAATCACCTCGATCCCAGCGTTGTCCCGAATCACCGGATACACGGATCGATCGCGTTGGATCACCTTGCGGATAATCGATTTCCTGAGCAGGCACCCATCCAGTAAGCATGAAGCTGACAAGTAACCAAACAGCTACGAAAACTTTGGGTTTGGTAGCGTTGCCTGAAAGGCTCGGACATTTTCCCGATTCTAGTTCCCCAGATCTCGGCGCGCAACCCGATCGGTCACGGACCGGCCGATCAAAGCTACACAGCGGATGGAAATCGAGGGCTGAACGGTTCAGTAGGGCATCCTTGCCAAAATCACCTTTTCTCGGCCCAAACGTAAACTTTTCCTAAAGTTTGGGCGGCGGAGTATAGGAAAGGGGCCCGTAATGCCTCAAGGCGAATAGTCCACAATCTTGTCTGTAAGTGAAAAACCTTTTTGAGACACCGACCCAAAACCCCACTTGTGGGCATGCTCTTCCTGAATTTGACTCGGTCGCACAATGTTTAGGGGTTGCCCAAACCCCGGGTGGTTCGTCAAGATCGATACATTCGGACGTAAAGTCACGATTCGACTTGGCGCCGAATGCGGTTTCTCGGATATCTTGCGACATACGGCCAACATCCGACAGCTGGTTTTCCTGTACCCTCAAACTGAGTGGGATGCCCATAAAGGTGCCGATCAGTTAAAATAGGGAAGCTGACAATAGGCGGCATGTATGTTCGTTGACAACTCATTGCCGATTGAACTCATTGCTCTTTGAACTCATTGCACTTTGAAGGTACCTAAGCATGGCAGATGCCAAGATTCTTGGTGATGAAGATCCGTCTGTAGTCGCCAATGGTCAGTTGCCACCTCCTGTCGATAGCGATCCAGCGGAAACCGCTGAGTGGTTAGGATCGCTGGAATATGTTTTAAAAAGCAAAGGCCCGGAGAGGGTCAAGCAGTTATTCCGGGCCCTGGAGACGATGGCTCGCAAGGAAGGCGTCGACCTTCCCAAGGACCTCAACACGCCTTACATCAACTCGATACCCGCTGCAAAGCAACCGCCGTATCCAGGCAACCGCGAAATCGAACGTCGTATCAAGAGCATCATCCGCTGGAATGCGATGGCGATGGTGGTTCGAGCCAATAAGAAATATGACGGCTTGGGTGGCCATATCAGCACTTACGCTAGTAGCGCTACACTTTACGAAGTTGCCTTCAACCATTTCTTCCGTGGTCGTGGCGAATCAGGTTACGACGGTGACTTAGTTTATTTCCAAGGCCATGCTTCACCCGGTATGTATGCCCGAGCGTTCTTGGAAGGTCGGTTGTCGAAAGAGAATCTAGATCACTTCCGCCGCGAATTACAACCAACCATGGGACTATCGAGCTATCCCCATCCTTGGTTGATGCCTGGTTTTTGGGAGTTCCCGACAGTTTCGATGGGCCTAGCTCCCATCATGTCAATTTATCAGGCCCGATTTAATGAGTACCTCAAAGATCGTGGCCTGAAAGATACGTCGAAACAAAAGGTATGGGCGTTCCTCGGCGATGGCGAGTGCGATGAACCAGAGACATTGGGTGCCATTACTCTCGCTGGTCGCGAACGTCTGGACAACCTGATTTTTGTCATCAACTGTAATCTACAGCGACTCGATGGTCCGGTTCGAGGCAATGGAAAAATCATCCAAGAACTTGAAGCACTCTTCCGCGGTGCGGGCTGGAATGTGCTGAAAGTTGTGTGGGGAGGAGATTGGGATCCATTGTTAGACCGAGATGACAAGGGACTTTTGGTCGAACGCATGGGCGAAGTCGTTGACGGTCAGTACCAAAAATATGTTGGTATGCCCGGTTCCTACATTCGCGAACACTTCTTTGGCAAGCATCCTGAACTAATGCAATTGGTTTCCAATTTTTCCGACGAAAAATTGGAAAAGATGCGCCGCGGTGGCCACGATCCAGAAAAGGTATTCGCGGCTTACAAAACCGCTATTGAAACCAAGGGTCAACCCACAGTGATCCTGGCCAAAACCATCAAGGGTTACGGCTTAGGCGAGCAGGGCGAAGGGCGTAACATCGCTCACAATAAGAAGAAGGTCAACGAGCAGGAGTTGCTGGAGTTTCGCAGTCGCTTTGGAATCCCGATCAGCGACGAAGAAGTGGGTGAAGCTCCATTTTATAAGCCACCCGAAACCAGTGTCGAAATTAGGTATTTGAAAGAACGTCGTAAGGCACTCGGTGGATCATTACCATCTCGCCCAACCGAACATCCCAAGATAGAAGTGCCAACTCTCGAAGAGTACAGCCGCTTCTTGGAATCCAGTGGCGGTAAAGAGATGAGCACCACGATGGGCTTCGTACGCTTGCTCACTCGCTTGGTCAAAGATGGCAAGATTGGACGCAACATCGTACCAATCGTACCTGATGAATCGCGTACCTTCGGTATGGAAGGTATGTTCCGCGACGTAGGTATCTATGCCCATAGCGGCCAGCTTTATGAACCGATCGATTCGGAAGAACTGCTGTACTACAAGGAAGCCCAGGATGGCCAGATCCTTGAAGAAGGGATCACCGAAGCGGGTTCTATGGCGAGCTTCAATGCTGCCGGCACAGCTTATTCATCCCATGGAATCAACATGATTCCATTTTACATCTATTATTCGATGTTCGGGTTCCAACGCATCGGTGATCTGATTTGGGCCGCTGCTGATATGCGAGCCAAAGGCTTTTTGATTGGTGGAACGGCAGGACGCACAACGCTCAATGGTGAGGGTCTACAACACCAAGATGGTCACAGCCATCTTAATGCGATCGCCTTCCCAACCGTTCGCGCCTACGATCCGGGTTTTGCCTATGAAACCACGGTTATCGTAATGGACGGCTTGCGTCGCCTTTATCAAGAAGGTGAAACAGCGATCTATTACATCACCGTTGAGAACGAGAATTACGAAATGCCTGGCATGCCAACCGGAGTTGAGGAAGGCATCCTCAAAGGCATTTACAAACTTCAATCGCACGATGTTCCTAACGCCAAAGCCCGCGTGCAACTCTTTGGCACCGGTGCTATTTTGCGTATGACTCTACAAGCCCAACAATTGTTGGCTGAACGTTTCAACATCGCCAGCGATGTCTGGAGCGTTACGAGTTACAATGAATTGCGACGCGATTGCCAAAGCTGCGAACGCTGGAATATGCTCCATCCGACAGAGACACCAAAACAAAGCTATCTTGAGAAGGTTCTCAGCGGAGTCAACGGTCCTTTCATCGCGGCCAGTGATTACGTTCGTGCGATACCTGAGCAGTTGCTCCGCTATATCCCGGGCGATTACTTTGTCTTGGGTACCGATGGCATGGGTCGTAGCGAGACTCGCGAAACCTTACGCCGTCACTTCGAGGTGGATGCTGAATCGATTGCGATCGCAACTCTGTACCGATTAAGCAAAGCGGGAGTTGTTTCCACTGCCGAATTCAACCAAGCGATCACAGACCTCGGTTATGATCGCGAAAAGATCAATCCGCTATATGCTTAAGTTTGACGGAAGAGGCAACCTCGTGTTGCCTCCTTTTGTTTGTTTAGTAATCGCTGATTCGAATTCCAATTTTTGTGGCCCTTGATAATTGTGGTCTTGTTCCCGTGCTTAATGCCATTTGCTGCACTAGGTACGGATCAATCATTCACCTTTGTAAACGATAGAAATCAACATGGCTGTGGAAGTTAAGCTACCTTCACTCGGTGACGGCATCGCGGCTGGAGATGTGTTGGAGAT
>JBEGUT010000493.1:0-3888 GCA_041178745.1 Planctomycetota bacterium
CTCGACTTCTCCATGACATCCTTGTGACTAATTCCATCCAGACCAACAGGAGCATCAAGGCCTGCAAGCTCGGCAAGGGTCGGATACAAATCCACCGACTCAATCATCGTCTCACTCACCTCACCAGCCCTTATTCCAGGCACTGAAATAATTAGAGGTATTCTTGTCGCTTGCTCATAATTGCTGTGCTTGCTCCACACACCGTGGTCACCCAGATGCCAACCATGATCCCCCCACAAGACCACGATCGTTTTCTCTTTCAATCCATTTTTTTCAAGAGCATCAAGCACCTTACCCACCTGAGCATCCATGAAACTCATCGACGCATAATAGCCGTGAATCAGTTGACGTTGCAGCTGTTCCTCCAAAGCGCCTCGCTCAGGCACTCCACGATACTGCCTTAACTCGCCCCATTTGGTCGGCGCGTAATCGGGTGCCCCCATCGGCGGATTTTTCAATACCGCTAATTCAAACTTCTCTGGATCATAGAGATCCCAATATTTCTTTGGCGCACAAAAGGGCAAATGAGGCTTAGCGAATCCAACCGCAATAAAGAACGGTTCATTCGGATGCTCCGCCGCATATTGCAGTCGCGCGATCGCCCGATCAGCTAACCTACCATCCGAATACGCTTCGTCTGCAACTTCCGCCGCTTCTGTGGCAGCCCCTTTGGGAAGCTTCTCGATCGGTACCGAACGATCATTAGCAAACAACGCCTCTTCACGTGTTAAACCGCTCGCTGCCCCACTCTCTGGCAACACATATTCGATCACTTTTCCATTCCAAGACGGAACGCTCCAAGAATTCTCGTCATTAGTGTTGCCATGTCCCACATGAAAGATTTTTCCTAAACTCTCCGTGCGATACCCCGATTGCCTAAAGTACTGCGGCAGGGTCACGATGTCACGCCTCGCCCTACGCAGATTCGTTGCCAAATCGTAAATCCCTAATGACTGTGGCCGAAAGCCTGAAAGCAACGCATTTCGCGATGGCGCGCAAACAGCCTGATTGCAGTAAGCATTCCGGAATAGCATTCCACTCGCAGCTAATCGATCAATATTGGGCGACTGTGCTTTTACGTCGCCGTAGCATCCTAGCGCCGGTTTCAGATCGTCAACACAAATCAACAGCACATTCTTTTTCGATACCGGCTTGTTGCGACCATCCTCTCCCCAAAGACAGCTACCGACCACACAAATCAACATGCCCAAGAATGCTCTCTTCGCGTTCATAAATCACTTCATCGAGTTTCTTTGATCAACAGTTTCTGCAAATATCACATCGACGACTCTTCGCAAAAAGTCTGAAGCGATCTCTATCGTAAAATCGCAAACGCTGATCTCTGCAACCCAGCGCTGCTGCTAACTCTCTCAATTCAACATTTCGCGGATATGTCATTTCCGGAATAGATTAACCCCACGGACTGTCGTCTGACTCGTGCGGTGCTCGGGCAGCCTTTAGCAAGTCGACCAACTGCATCTTTTGTTGCTCGGACAAATGGCCCAACTGTTGTAAATGACACTTTCGAAGTGGCTCCGAAAGCGACTTCAGCAAAGTCAGTCCTTCCTCAGTAATCTGCACCAAAACCTGTCGACGATTATCCTCTGGTCTGATTCGGCGAATCCAACCTTTTTCGTCGAGCTTGTCTAACATACGCGTGATATCGGGGGCACGCGAAACAAGTCGCCCAGCTAGATTTAAGGTTGGAAGCGAATTGGGATAAGAGGCCTTCAGCAATCGCAGCACATTGTACTGCTGACAATTAATGCCGAACGAACTGAACAAAGCATCTTCCAGCATTCGCAAACGGTCGTACGTGCGCCACAGATTCAAGTAAACCTCTTGCTCTGAAGAGTCAAATCGATTCAATCGATTTTCTCTCTTTGCCCCCTCATCGCTGGTTTTACTTTTATTATTCGCCACTGCAATCCTCATCTATCAATACAAGTTATTCCCTCGAATTTAACCTGCCTGATCTATTCAATCAAACCCACTGAACCGAAACAGCGACTGTTTTCTCACTACTCGCCAACCTCCCACCATGGTTTCACGCTCCATCTACTCGCATTAAATAGACGGCTGACTCACTAGTCTCTTTGTAGTTTTATCAGACACTTTGCCTTTCAGACTGCTTGCTACCAACAACCGTTCCGCTTCAAATAGTCGCCGATTCCAAGCTGTCCCCGGTTTCAACTTTTGCTCTCTATCGCATTGCCTTGTTACTCAAGTTGGTAACTCTTACTCGCCACAAACCAATCATTTTGATTCTGGCAAGCGATTAATCATCTTGATTTTGGAACCACGAAAATGCCGTTGCCACAAGAACTCATCGAAGCATTTAGACAAGCGATCTACTTGGTTAATGCCGAAGAATCGATCGCTGTACGTATCGACCACCCGTCGGATCAGCTACAGCAACTGCTCATAAAGCACAACGCTCAAACAGCAGCAATCATCACAGCCGATAATCCTCGCAGCCAATTGTTACCGGATGACGTCAACCGTCTTGCAGAGGAACAATTGCGATCGCTACTGCAAAAGGATAGCTTCAGATTTCTTAAAACTATTCACCGAGATATCGGTTCGAAATGGCCCGATGAACATGGTTTTCTAGTTTTTGATTTACCTCGCGAGAGACTCGATCATTTACTCGTGGAGTTCGGTCAACTCGCCGCTGTCACAATCGATTCGGCTGGCAATCCCTCGTTGCTCTTTTCGCTGGTAGATTCTGATGCCTAGCTACTCTACAATCTGAACCAACATCGCTAAGCCCCGGCTATACATTATATTTTCTTACCACCCGAAATCGGTTTCAGCGATGCGTCGATACAAGCGCACAGGTCAATCATATCGTATGCAAGTACTCGAGATCTCATGACAGCGGATCCAACTAACAATTCGGTACCATCGCATTCGATCTCTTCGAAAAGCTCGCTCGTCAAATTGCTCGATGGCATTGAACGCTGGGGAAATAAACTGCCCGACCCAGCCGTGTTATTTCTAATTGGTATTTTTCTCGTCCTGGGGCTCTCATGGTGGCTCTCTGGCTATAGCTTTGAGGAAAAAATACCTGGGAAAAATGAAACCATCCAAATCACCAATATGCTATTGCCCAAGCAGATAGCTACCTTTCTGGCTGGAATGGTTAAGGAGTTTGCTGGCTTTCATCCTCTGGGCGTTGTACTGGTATCACTCCTCGGAGTTGGTATCGCCGAACACGCTGGCTTGATCAATTGCATCCTAAAGATGCTACTCGGAATCACGCCACAAAAAATGCTGACTCCGATGTTGCTCTTTGTCGCAATTCTCAGCCACACGGCGGCGGATGCAGGTTTCGTACTTGTGATACCGATAGGAGGAGTGATGTTCTATGCCGCTGGTCGTCATCCACTTGTCGGAATCGCGACTGCATTTGCCGGAGTCGCAGGGGGCTTCAGCGCGAATTTTATTCCTTCGGGAATCGATCCATTACTTGCCGGAATCACTCAAGAAGGAGTGAAAATACTAGATCCAGAAAGAACCGTTAATCCGCTTTGCAACTGGTTTTTCACCGCTGCCTCCTCGGTGCTGATCATTCTGCTCGGCTGGTTCATCACCGACTTTATCGTTGAACCTAAACTGAAATCGACCATTGTGGATGGAGATACCGATAAGATTCCCGCAATGGCCGAACCTACCAAGCAAGATAAATTTGCAGCACTCGTCGCTGGTCTAGTAGCCATCAGTGGAATCGTCTTTATTGCTATCTGGGCATTCCCTTCAGACTCCACCTTGCGTGCTCCCAATGGTTCACTGACCAGCACTCGCCCCGCAGCACCGCTGATGGATGCCATCGTTCCACTGATTTTCTTTATTTTCGCCATTCCTGGTATCGTTTTTGGCTACCTC
>JBEGUT010000494.1:0-3887 GCA_041178745.1 Planctomycetota bacterium
CCTATTTTTGATCGCTCTGGCAATGATCTCTAGCCCCCGCCTTGGTTCAATCCGCAAAAGTCCATTTCTGGCTCGCAAGGGTAACCCGCCCCCTTTAATGCCGAAATTACTGGATTTTTGTGCAAAATGAGAAAGGGGCGCTTAGTCCCGGTTTGGCGTTGTCGCTCTTGACGGTTAATATGTTATGAGGGAAGTGTGTTTGCTGTACAGCGGACATCGTGGGTCTGTACGCGGACTCTGGATCTTCCCGACCCAATCACCCGCCGGATCGCTCCCTTTGGAAAGATCCCCCGTTCAACACCTCACAGGAGCGAACGCGCTCCAACTTCGGTTTCATCATTAGAAAGTTCTCCATGAGCAATCCCAGCGACCATCCAAGCACGGCTAGGCGGTGGGACATTTCCTTTTCCGTCCCCTTTGTCCATCGACTTAGAATGACGGAAGATTGCTTTGGCCGCGACTGGCCTGTGGTATGTGAACTCTTTGAAAACGGCTCATTGGAGCAAGGGAGTAGCAGTCCAGCGCGGGTACAGGTGTGGCTCGATGAAGGCGTTGCGAAAGCATCGCGCGAAACTCCCTCCCACGGAGTTCGCGAAGAAACGGGCTCTCTGAAAGCCAATGAGAATGATCTCTTTCTTCCTGCCGATCTGCCAGGTCGTATCGAAAAGCTTTTCGAATTATCGACCGCACCGCTGGAACTGACAGATCCTGTTCAAATCATTCCAGGTGGCGAAGACATTAAGAATCATCCCCGCTGGATCGATCATATATTAGAACGCATCAACGCTTCCAATTTGGATCGACGAAGCTACATCTTGGCGATTGGTGGTGGTGCATTGCTTGATGCAGTTGGCTTTGCCGCTGCACTGGCCCATCGCGGCATTCGCCTAATTCGCATTCCGACGACGACCCTTGCACAAGCCGACTCAGGCGTCGGGGTCAAGAACGCAGTGAATTGGTTTAACAAAAAGAATTGGAAAGGTACATTCGCAGTACCTTGGGGTGTCGTCAATGACCAGGAGGTCTTGAGACAATTACCTGATCGCGATTTCCGCTGCGGTTTTTCTGAGGCGGTGAAAGTTTCATTGCTTAAGAGCCCGATCGCTTTCGAATTTCTTAATCGCCATGCGACGTCAATTTTTGAACGATCCATGCCAGCCGCCGTGGAAGCAATTCGTCTTTCTGTGTTGATGCATATCGACCATATCACTCGCGGGGGCGATCCATTTGAAATGCTTCAGGCTCGGCCACTCGATTTTGGACATTGGTCGGCACATAAGCTTGAAGCTTTGACCGAGTACCGTATTCGCCATGGCGAAGCGGTCAGTATTGGCGTTGCTGTCGACGTCGTTTATTCATCCCTAGTGCATGGATTGCCAGATAGTATTGTACAAGCCACCCTGCAGACGCTTACTAATCTTGGTCTACCGATTTACCATCCAGCGTTATCCGAAAAGAATTTATTCGATGGCCTTGAGGAATTTCGGCAACACCTTGGTGGCGAATTAACGCTGACCATGCTTTCCGAAATAGGTCGTCCCATCGCAGTACACGCCGTCGACCATTCTGCGATGCGCAAGGCAATCCAAATCGTTGGACGGCACCACCAAAGCCTACCTCAGAGACCAACGACTTCGCCAGCATCCAACAACACAAGCGTTTTACGGATCTGACTTGCATTCAGCTTGAACTGCTTTGCGACGACCTCCGCGTAAACGTTCAATTGTGGTGAGTACTGTCCGATCTGCTGTTGGATCCAGACCTTTTTCGATCCCTTCGCAGGCTGCTGATCGGTCTTGAAATCAATGATTTCTGCCGCAATTACTTTCTCTTCATTCAGCACCAAGACCAGTCGATCGATCGAACCTTGCTGCAAACGACCATTGAGCAGGATGGCGAATTTATGCTCAGTCTCGACACGAATTGAAGCACTAACTTGATCCTTTGCGTGATAATGATTTATCGTAAAGAGTTCTTTTACCGCCGAGTAGTTGTAATGTTTTTTCCAGCGCTTCCATAATGCCTCTAAATCCACCAAACCCCAGTGGGATCGGTCGATAGCCATATTCGCAATAACCTCCCGTGTTGCCTCGACCGCAGTGATGTCTTCACTCCACTTAAGCGCCGCGAACCAAGCATGTTCGATAGTCCCCTCGAGGGCTGCAACGGTAGTTTGAATTCCGAAAACCTTGGCTGGTTCAATCGTACGTTTTCGACCAATCGCGGTTTCTTGACTAGATTCCACTTCTGCTTGCGATAGAGTGGACGGAGAGGGTGCGGACTCAATCGTGCGTCGCGTCGCAAAACTGGGGCGGCGTGCGCGAAGGGATGATGAGCTGTCTAGATTCGAACTAGAAGTTATTTCTCTACTCGACACCTTAACCGCACCAATCTCCCCGGGTGCTGCTTCTTTTTCCTGAGCATGCTTTGTTTGACTTTCCAGAGTG
This sequence comes from Planctomycetota bacterium, assembly GCA_041178745.1. Lineage (GTDB taxonomy): Bacteria > Planctomycetota > Planctomycetia > Pirellulales > Pirellulaceae > JAFLCP01. The sequence goes on from JBEGUT010000494.1 coordinate 2,448, forward strand.
CGATACCAATCTCTATCAGGATCCTCATAAACTATGCAATTCACTGCCGATATTTTCTCTGGCGATACCAAGGTTGACTGCAGCAGCGATCCCATCGTCGCCTTATCATCTCCACCTTCATTCGGATGGATGTAAATGTAAAGACCATACTTGGCACGCGTCATCGCGACGTATAACAAACATAGGCTCTCGGAAACTTGCAGACCAGCGTCCTTTCTAAAAGCTTCGCGCCACTCTTCATCCAGCATTTCTTGAAGCTCTTTACTCATATAACGCATGACACCCACGGGTTGCTCTGTCGCTTGATTTCGCATCGCCACAAACAATGGTGGATGTCCTGTCATCGGATCATTGAGATTAGGTAGAAAGACCGAGTCAAATTCCAAGCCCTTCGATTGATGGATATTCATCACACGAATTTGCGCGGGTTGAGGCAAAGCAACTTTTTCCATGCGGATGTAGTCGACGAAAGCCAATACACGCGAATGATCCGCCAAGGGAAAACCAAATCCAAGTTGAATCAATTGCCTAAGTCGCTGCTGATCCCGCTGGCTGCACGATTGAGCCAGCAAACCGCAGTAATGGTTCAGAAACCATCCAAGACCATGATCGACGAGATCCTGTCGCAAACGATATGAAAGCTCACCCGCCGTTGCCAGCCACTTTCCTGGCAATCTACCTGCTATGGGAGAGTTCTTAACATGGAACAGCGCAACACTGTTACCGGGGTGATCTGCGAGTGTTAACAGCGAGAGTATCACTTCAACTGCAGCGGAATCTGTCAGCGGATTACCTCCTTCTTGACTGACGTCCAAATCGAACTTTTTCAGCAAATCGATCATCTGTCCTACTTCATCATTGGTGCGAACCAAGATACCGATGGAACCTGATGGATGCTTGCGTGCTAAATCAGCAATCTCGTTTGCCGCTAAAGAAAGAAGCCTATCTTTTTTCTCGGCTGCTTGTACACCTTTCACTGAAGGCCCGTGGGTGATTCTCACATAACCGGGAAGATTTCCACAATGGGCTGTGTGTTCTTCGAAATCCTCCAACCAACGCCGTACTTCGATTTGCCCGCGTCCATATTCTTCGTGCTGATCCAGATTGCCAAAGACCTTGTTGACTTTATCTAGAATCACCTGGCTACTTCGACGGCTCTCAATCAGGCTCTCCTCTCTAAGCTGTCGAAGACGGGATCCTACTTCGTCGAATAGTTCCGCGATACCACCACGCCAACCATAAATAGCTTGCTTGGTATCACCAACGCAAAAGAAACTAGCTGCTTCCTTTCTACGCTGGCGATCGATATTAACAGCGAATGGCTGCAAAACCTCCCACTGAATCAGCGACGTATCTTGAAATTCATCCAGCAGCAAATGATCGACGGAGAAATCGAGTCGGAAACCAAGGCTATCGGTGGGGAGATTACGCTGCTTTAAC
>JBEGUT010000495.1:0-3885 GCA_041178745.1 Planctomycetota bacterium
CGGTTCGCCTATTGCTACCTTCGGAACTAGCAGCTCCAACAACGGTCGCTCCATTAACGCATTGCCCGATGGCGCTATGAACTCTAGTGAGCCAACGAACCGAAGCGGCTTTTCATCAAACCGCTCCAATACAAGTCTCAATTCGACGAACCTCTCTTTAGTGTCCGCTTCCCCAGGCGAGCGAACGACAGAAGGAGCTCAGGCTCCTTCGCTGCAACTCAGCAAAAGAGCTCCTGAAGAAGTTCGAATTGGACGACCTTCCACGTTCACACTGACCGTTAAGAACAGCGGCGCAGTTACCGCTCGTCAGGTACAAGTGATCGACAGCGTTCCGCTCGGAACTAAATTCGTTGATGCTCAACCACCTACACAACCTGATTCGAATGGCTCACTTCTCTGGGACTTAGGTGACCTTGCACCGGGCAATGAACGCGCAATCCAAGTACAACTGATTCCAGAACAAGAGGGTGAAATTGGAAGTGTTGCGAGCGTCACATTCGCCGCAGTTGCAGGGGTTAGGACATTAGCAACGCAACCTAAATTGATTCTCAAACACAATGTCGCCGAACAAGTCTTACTGAGCGATCAATTTGCAGTTCAGTTGCAAATCGCCAACGAAGGTACTGGCATTGCAGAACGAGTGATGCTGGAAGCTGACCTTCCGTCCGCCTTGAAATGCACTGCGGGTTCTCAGATCGTTGCAGAAATCGGCGATCTCGCACCAGGCAAGTCTCAAACCATCAAACTACCGCTACAAGCCGTTGAAGCTGGTGATGTTAACATCTCCCTGCGACTTCTTTCCGAGGATGAAGTTTTTTCCAACGAGACAATTAAAACCTCTGTCGCTTCGCCTCAACTGCGTGTCGTTATCGATGGCCCGACAAAAAGATTCATTGAACGCCAAGCTCGCTTCATTTTGAAAGTTGAGAACACCGGCAACGCTCCCGCAACAAACGTCGACCTTGTAGCACAACTCCCCAAAGGATTTCGCTTCAATGGCACTGGACAGAAGGGACAATATGACGCATCACGCCACGCGGTTCTCTGGAGCCTCGAAGAACTCCCTCCCGGTGTGACCGCTGATGTTGAATTGGATGTACTTCCTGTGGACATCGGAAATCAGTCCTTGATTTTTGAAGCGGTCGCAGACTTAAATCAAGAGAGCAAAATGGAAACAACCGTTGCGGTTGAAGGCCTATCGGAACTATCGTTTGCCATCGACGATGACAACGATCCCATTGAAGTCGACGGCGAGACAACCTACACCATCAAGGTCGCCAACAGCGGCACTCGTGCAGATAGTCAAGTACAACTGTCGGTTGAACTACCACGTGGAGCAACTTTGGTGGGAAGACCTGAAGCGCCAGTCGACGCCCAGGCGAATGATAACCAGCTCACATTCGCTCCTCTGGCTGAGATGAAGGCGAAAGATGCCGTCCAATATCGCTTTACCGTTCGCTGGGCTGAGGCCGGCTTGCAGGTCCTGAGAGCTCGCGTAACAAGCCAAAACAGAAGTGTTCCGGTTTTGAAAGAAGAAGCTACCGAAGTCTACCTAGACCGATAACTCCCCCCTCCGATCAGATCCGCTTCGCCACCATCGCCGCTAAAATCATCCCAGTTAACCAGAGCAGATACTGCCATTCGGGGATTTGTTCTGCAGTTTTTTCGGTATGATGTGCTCTTAAACAGGGGGCTGGCCTAGCGTAAAAGCCTTTGCCCCTTAAAAATGGTCAATAGTGCGGGGGGTTTTCTTATCTCGCCGCGATGCTCTTGCCAGCGAGAATGAGACGTGGATCGACGCCTGACCAGTTGGTTGATTGTTACCTGTGGATTGTTCTTCCTTTACATGGGATTGGTGCAGTGGCTAGCCCCCGTAAAACCAGCCCCTAACCCCGCGCCTGCGGAACAAAAAGCTTCCGATCCTCAAAAACAAGATCAGGCAAATCTTGATGCACAGAAGGCCGCAGGCCCGACCATCTCAGACCCCAACCAACCTGCGCCACCCGATGGTGCAAATGCTGGGCAAGACCCAGCCCAAGCCGTTGCTGCTGTTGTCGCTAAAGCGGCCGAACACGTAAGCCTAGGCTCGATGGATCCTAAAGATGGCTACGAATTGCTTGTCACACTCAGCAGTCGTGGAGGTGGTATCGAGAGAGTCGAAGCGATCGATCAGATCTCGCCCGACAAATTCAAATACAAAGCACTAGATACTCGAAGCGCCTACATCGGGTACCTAGCTCTCGAACCCAAAGTGGCAGGACTCAAGATCCAAAACATTGGTCGCGGTACCCCTGCAGAGAAGGCAGGACTGTTGCCAGGAGATCTAATCACTCAAGTTGCTGGCAAAGAAGTTCGCCAACTCGCTGATTTCGATACGATCCTGCAACGTACAAAACCAGGAACCAATCTTGAGTTGACAATACAGCGCGAAGGAACCGGCGAATCAAAAATAACTTGCACCACGATTGATGCTCCGATGGACATCGTTCGCCTGACTAATGAGAGCACCGAGGAAGTTACAGGTAACAACACTCGACTTTCTTGCCTCTCTACCTTGGCTTCGATCGACAACAGAGTCATCGATGCGAACAGTCGTTTGATGCCAGGCCTGGAATCAACCGTTAATGGTGTCTGGGACTCCAAGAAAATCGAGCGAGAAGGTTACGAGGGCGTTGAGTTCTCCATGCCACTGACAAGTGCTCTTAAGACCATGGGCATCGACGCCAACTTGACCATGGTAAAACGTTATTGGCTACCAAAGAAAAAGACGACAGAGGGTGAAGCAAAGAATTCGACATCTACGGCTGGATATGTTCTCGATTACGAAGTCGAGATTATCAATAACGATACAAAACCTCACACAGCGTCATTACGACAAGAAGGGATTAATGGCGTTACTTTGGAATCATGGTGGTATGCTCCTAAGATCAGCCCTTATTTCTTTCGGGCGGCAGGCGCTCGAGACATTGTCTACAACACTCTCTACGCAGGTCATAACCTAAGAACTTGCTATACCATCTACGACTTCGCGCGACGCAATCCGACCGCCCCTGATGAACTCGTATTCGGATCTACCGAACCGATCGATCGTCGCAGTGTGAAATACATCGGAGTGGATGGCTACTATTTTTCGACGGCCTTCATGCCCCATCCCGATGAGCCTGAATCTCTGAGGAACTTATCGCAAGCCGGCACGACCTTGATCGGTGATGCTGCGAAGATTGGCAAGTCACAAGAGAAAGCTGCGAACGTTTCCTTTTGGCTCGACACTCAATCTCGAACTATCGAAGCAGGGGCCAAGAGTACTGAAAAGATAAGAATCTTCATCGGCCCCAAGCAACCCGAACTTCTGGACCGACTCGGACTCTCAAGCGTCATCGAATTCGGTTGGTTTTGGTGGGTTGCTAAACCACTGTCCTGGCTCTTGCACTTCTTTTACACCATCGTAGGCAACTATGGTATCGCGATCATTTTGCTTACCTTCTTGGTTCGCAGCAGCCTGTTTCCAATCGGTCGTCAAGCGGCTCTCAATGCTCAGCGGATGCAGGAACTTGCTCCGGAACTCAAACGAATCACCGAGCAGTACAAAGACGATTACGAAAAACGAGCGAAGGCGACCCAGGAGTTTTACGCGAAAAACAATTTCCGACCTTGGGCCGGCTGCCTTCCACTTTTCCTCCAACTTCCGATCTTTATCGGTCTGTACCGCTGCCTCTCAGTCGATATTGAACTGCGACAACAGCCACTGCTGCCAGGAATCTCTTGGTGCTCCAACCTCGCCGGCCCTGACATGCTGTGGTACTGGGGAAGCATCATGCCTAACTTTATCGCCGGCCGTGGCGAAGGCTGGTTCGGTCCCTATTTCAACATCCTCCCTTGCATCAG
>JBEGUT010000496.1:0-3883 GCA_041178745.1 Planctomycetota bacterium
TCCCAAGCTGATACGCCTCCAGCGATTCCTGCAATCCAAGATTTCCCTGCTCGAGCTTGCGCACGGTTTCTTCAAGCTCTTCGAGCATCTCTTCAAATGTCGCACCCTCCGCTGCACCGTCCATCGCTTCTCCGTGCGAAGATCGATCGCTTCCTCGATCGGAAGCACCCTTGTCCTTCGATGATTTCGCCATGACTCCCTCTACTCCAGTAACTCTTATCGTTGTGGTCCGAAATCCTCAACGCGTCGAACGCTTTGTCTTGGCCAGCGATGCTTCTCCAGCAGCCGTACAACTCTCTAATCGACCGAAACCGCCGGTGACTGAGTGCAAAGCGATTCTCTAGCAATCGGCAATGTAACATCGATTGCCAATTCATACTCGCATCTAATCGTGGTTGATCAAAAAACTTTCGATCTCTCTCGCCTCAGCTAAACCTTATCAAATTCTAAAGTTCCCCATGCCAACCGCAATCCAACCAAGCCTAGATCGAGTCCTTCGAATGCGTTCCATCGGGCCCATCGATTTGTCGATACTCACGACAAAATCCCTTGCGAAAACCACTGCAAAATCCATTGCGTCCTGCGCCTTATCGGACTCGATATCAAGATGCCTCAATTCATTGAAAAACCGAATTAAACAGACGCTGGGCTTACGCGCGCTGAATCGAGGAGCAGTGCCAGCGTCACTCCTTGAGAGTGTACAAAACCACACAACATTCCCCGACAGCCGTTATCAACCTCACAAATGGCACGCCGCCAGAACTCTCTGCCCCAATAACTCTAAGGAAGCTTACCGAATTTGCGAATTATTTACGGGGAACGTAAGATCGAAGGAAGGGGCAGCCAGAATGGAAGCTGTCCTGAAGTCTCCATTTTTGAATCGATTGAAGCCCTGCTAGTACCCCAAAGTCCTTTATGAAAATCTCCTCCATCCCGCAGCTCTATCGCAACCTGCGACGATGGCAGGAGATCATGCTCGTCTTGCGGCGTTATGGACTAGCCGATTGGTTCAGTCATCTCAAATTCGATTTCATCCGCGAACTGTTCAAAGACGAAGATGGCGTTCCGCTATCCAACTACACTCGCGAGACCCGCATTCGCATGGCGCTGACGGATCTCGGCCCGACGTTTATCAAACTTGGGCAAGTCCTCAGTATGCGGCCCGACCTGATTGGTTCGGCCTTGGCCACAGAACTACAGCAACTGCAAGCCAATGTCAAAAGCGATCCACCCGCTGCGATTCGTCAAATTATCGAATCCGAATTCCAAAAACCGATCGACGAACTCTTCTCGGAATTCGATGATCAGCCGATTGCCTCTGCTTCTATCGGGCAAGTCCATGGTGCGAAACTGCTGGATGGCACGCCAGTCGTTGTAAAAATCCAGCACGCTGAGATTCGCGCCAAGATTCGAGAAGATCTGGAGGTGATGGCCGGCCTGGCAACCTTAGTTGAACGAATCCCAGAAGTAGCTCCTTGGAAACCGCGTTCCCTCGTCGATCAACTTTCCAAAAGCCTACGGCGGGAACTCGACTTCACTCGCGAACTGCGCAACCTAGAATATTTCGAAAAGGCGCTGAAGGACAATCACGCCTTCCGCATGCCACGTCCATTCATGGAGCTCTGCGGTCCACGTGTCATCACGATGGAGAGACTCGATGGCTGCTCAGTGCTCGAACTCCCTAAGACTCAATCGATCTCGCTCGAAGCGCAACAAGAACACGCGAAACGCGTTGCCCTTTTGTACATGGATATGATCTTCGTCTTTGGTGTCTATCACGCCGATCCACATCCAGGGAATGTCTTAGTTCTTAACGACAAACAACTTGGACTGATCGACTTTGGTATGATCGGACGAATCGATGAACGATTGCGAAATCATATTGAAGAGATGCTGCTAGCGATTGCCACCCAAGATGCAACGCTCTTGACGTCGATTATCAAACGCGTCGGTAACGCACCGATGAATCTCGACGAGAGTAGCCTGTCGATCGAAGTGTCGGAATTCATTTCGTATTACGGCACTCAATCGCTCGACAACTTTGATCTCGGCGGAGCGCTCAACGATATCACCGATATCTTGCATCAACATCGCATCTCATTACCCCCGCCCACAGCACTGCTGATCAAGATGCTCATCACCCTCGAAGGGACATTACATCTCTTATCGCCCAAGTTCGCACTTCTGGAAGTGATGCAACCGTTCTTTCAAAAGATGCGTTGGCGACGCCTTTCACCGAAACGCTCCCTGCTGCGAGCTCGCCGGTTTTATGTCGAGATGGCCGACTTGATGGAAACCGTTCCTGGTCAACTTGGCAGCCTGATGCAACTACTGCAGGAAGGCAAGCTCGACGTCCACTTAGCACATCGAGGGCTTAACCCCTCGGTGAATCGATTGGTTTTGGGGATGCTCACCAGTTCCCTTTTCCTGGGCTCATCGCTGCTGCTGTCCAACAAAGTCCCACCGCTTCTGTTCGCCGATGGTGGCCCCTTCGGCTTTGGACAGATATCGCTGCTGGGCCTGGTTGGCTATGTAGTTAGCTTGCTGGTTGGCCTGAGATTGATTCGAGCGATTTACAAATCAGGGCACTTGGACCGGGCTGACTCCGACACTTGATCCTTCATCGGTTGTCGGGCCACGGCCGTGCGCTTGCAAAATTACTTCAATGCGAGCATTAAGTCGCTCTAGCTCTGCCAGTACTTCCTCTTGCTTGGAATCGATATCCTCGATTCGTTGGCGAGTGTCATCTTGCGATCGCTGATAGGTAACCATGCCAAAGCCTTCTCAGTGTTGATGATCTTGAAAAATACTCTTGAAAAATGTCCTGGGAACTCGATCGCGATTACGGGATGATTGAATAGGATCAGCCCGCAGCGTTGTTACTAAATCCGCTGGCCTATTGGCCTCAAGAAGGCAACCTGGCGGCTCAAGGCAATCGAGGGGGGCACCGCTGGGGCACCCGGGATTCTTGCCTGCCGCTCGTCTTATCGATCCGGTCCGATTCCTGGATGTTCCGGATCGGCTGGCAAGATCCAGCATCGACAGGCTTCGCGACGAAAGTCCGATCAGGTAAAATGGGATAGGCAGCAGCTGGAAAGAACCGCATCCCGGTGGGTTAAAATGCTAAAGTTGGCTTACCGAGCCGTTTTAACAGGGACGCCTCAACTAGCTGGCGGGGCTCGATACAAACCCAAACGGTTATAAACCCGACGGGAACGGCAAAAGTTGACTGGACGGTCGCTTCTGCTTGCGATAAACTTCGGGACTCAGCCGAAAATAATTAGGATGAGCGACGGCAGGAACTAGGATCAATTTGGCAGTTTCCGCTGCCCAACCGTCGCTGCATTCGGCTTTCCTGCGGCAGGAACACCTCTTCTGAGCGATCTCGACTGGGTGGTAAGTGGCGTCGTTTATTGGATTTTTATTGACTTTTATGGGAGGAATGCATGGTCAAGTTGTTGGTCCGTGACCGGGAAACCATTCAGGAAGCAGTTCGCCGTTTTCGCAAACTGGTAGAGCGAAGCGGATTGAAGAAGGAAATGCGTCGTCGCGAATACTACGAAAAGCCCAGTGAAGCTCGCCGCCGTTCGCGCCTCCGCGCTGAGCGCCGTGCTTCCCGCAACACTCGCAACATGGCGGGTTAATGGTTCTGCACGAATGATCCCTCAAGCGGTTTGAAAAGTCCTTCGGAAGAAAAGATCATTTTTCACCTTGCTTTGACCGATCCTTTTGAGAACAGTTTGAGTCATACAGACAGAGTCATATCTGTAAGTGGCTCATGAATACGTACAAAACCCAGTGATACAAAATCCAGTGAACGGAATAGGCGATCCCACGATACGCAGAATTTTGTTACACTGCCTTGGAAGTTCAAGTTCTTGAC
>JBEGUT010000497.1:0-3876 GCA_041178745.1 Planctomycetota bacterium
TGTTGAATGTATCCTGCGCGACCGTAGCGACAAAGTTCTGACTGACTGAGTTGCCTTCGTTATCTGTCACTGTGACTGTGATCGTCGCAGAACCTGTCAAGTTGCTGGCAGCCTTTAAACGAATCAACCCGTTTTCGGTGTCATTGAAGACAGACATCGTCTTGATGACCACTTCGTTGACCGGAATATTTTGTTGGCTGCCAACAGTTTTCACCGGAACATTGCTGATGCCTTCTCGAATCGAGTCTCCTTCGACAAGCTGACCGGAGACAGAATAATTGAAGTCCAAGTCGCGAGTCGGCCCTTCCGTGATGAAAAATTGCGTGTCGTTGCTGTCATCGTTTTGTGATTTCGCAAAGGATAACACGCCAGTTTGGTTATGTTGTAGGTTGACGTTGTACTGGTCGTCGAAATCACCCAGTGTTGAACCACCGCCGCCCGTTCCTGATGGATCTCCAGCCTGTATCACAAACCCGTTGACGACTCGATGGAAAATAACTTTGTTGGTTCCCGCATTGTCATAGAAGCCTGACTGTGATAGATCGATCAATCGACCGGTGGGACGCGGTGCCTCTTGTTCGAATAACTCAAACACCATATCGCCCCAGCCATCGACGTTCATCTTCAGGCTTCTGGAGCCCTGCAATACTTCGGCGGTTACCAACGCTGGGTTACTGCTGCTAACGGTGATAGTAAGCGGGTTGCCGTTGGGATCGTAGGCATCTACGGGCACATGAATCGGCGAGCCGATCAGAACGGTCTTGTTGGTAATAGTATCGAAACTGGGTTTGCTCGACTGCGGTATTGCCACGCCCGTCTTTTGCGATAAGGTTGCGAGCGATACTAGTCCGGTCAGACGAGAACCGTCAGCGAATTCCCACGTGGGATAGGTTGTAATGTTTTTACTGGTACCAATCGAGTTCAAAGATCGATCGGGATTGGTAACTTCAACAAAGGGTAGATACTTACCACCATCCTCAAACAATGCTTTTTGCTCGTTGCAAACGGGGCACCAAATAGCACCGTACATCTTGGCGCCGGCCTGGCCAATCTTCTTTGCGAAGTCCACAAGATCATTGGCCGCTTCACCCTCGGCAAAAAGCCCCGTTGCCTGGTTGAAGTTGCCATCGTCCGAACCATCCCAACCGTCTACGGCCATCAATTGGCGAGTTTCTAAAGCCTCGACTTTCAAGCCGCGTTTCAGAACCTGAGCGTTTCGACTTGTCTGTTGCTTTTTAAGCCAGCGAAGTTTGAATCTGGACAATTTGAAACGAAAACCTCGTTTTGCCATGCGGACCTCAGCGATGAGTACGTAGCAGGATGAAACTATTGGATAAGGCTTTTTGACAATAACAATTAGGCGCTCAGGGTATCATTTCAAGCATATACGGGCCTTAACGATGCTCCCCTCTTTCCGCACCGGAAATACGCTAAGTTCCAGAGGTTGGTGCGATCTTTCCAGAATATTCCGACTAAACGGCATTTCTTCTGTCCCTCTTAATTAGGGGGGGGCAGACTTTCAGACCGCCTCGCCATCCATCTTGGTCAATCCTCGTACCTTGATCCTCCATCACTCTGTGTAGGATTTGGAATCACCCCTCAATCGTGAACGAGCTTCCCGCAGAGGACAGTCGTTAGATGCTTGCAAGGAAGCAAAAGTTCCGATGGATACGGATTCCTCAGCAAGCCGGGACGATCCGATCGGCAAACATTTTCTTAGTCAAAACAAGGCGACTGCTCAGATGCCTGAGGTTTCTGATCGCTTTTGGAGAGATATTATGCCCCGCCGAGTCGTCCGAGAGATGAATCACTAGGGTATCGCTGAGAGAAGGAATGGCTCCTGGCCCGGCTATGCTATTTGCCCCCTTTAGCGAGACAAAATCGCCTAGAGTTAACGAAAGTGGCCGACAATAAACTAGCATCGGCCAACTAAACTCGGGGCCGCTGCTTGCTCGTTCGTCGCGTTTTACAAACGGCAAGCAGATAAAGGCCTTATGGGGCAGTTGTCTAGGTTTCTTCGTCATCCTTAAGATCGTTTTCCGTGATCATCCGAAATCCTTTGGCAGCCAAGGTTTCTAATGCCGCTTCGGTGTTGTCAACCATAACGGCTACGGCAGGAACACCTCGAGGACGCACAATCAGCGGATAGGCCTGAATGATATTGATTTCAGCCTGCAGTAACGCCGTACAGATTTGTAATAGTGGTTGTCTGTCCTCTGGCAATTCAACTCCGATTAAATCGCTTTCAATAATTGCCAAGCCGGCTCTTTCCAGGATTTCTCGACCTCTTTCGGGCTGCGAAACGAGGAATCGGACGAAGGCGCACTCGGCGGAATCGCTAATCGATAGAGCCACAATTCGGATGCCGGTACCTTCAAACCGACGGACTACTTCAAGTAACTGTCCAACACGATTTTCAAGGAAAACCGTGAACTGGCGAATAGTTGGGAAATTTCGCCCTCGCATTGTCTGAAACGCGGTACTCGAATCATTACCGGAACTCATAGCAAACTAGTCCTCTTCTCGGTTGCAAATCATTGCTTTGCTGTCATTTCAAACGGCGACTTTTGACTAAGCCGCAAGTTACAGGTCTACGACTCAATGATTGAACCCTAACATTCTAATAGTAAGTCTGCCAGATCAGCTTTGAAGTTCAAATTCTCATTAGCGTACTTTTTTCATCGCTGCTTGATGTCTTAAGGTCGTTTGGCGGGCGGGAATCAGGGTAACTATCAACAATTTCCTTTGGAATTGCCTCCGGAAGTCAATATCGAATACAGGGGGCTAGAATCAAGGTCCAGTCAAGTCGGTTCCCGAGCCCACTATCGGTTTGAATCCCTGAACTTGGAAGTTGAGTTCGAGGTAGAATCGGATTTTATTAAATCAAGATAGAACTTGCGGGAGCGTTCAAGCCACTTTGGGCCACACTAGGAGCTAGCGGGATAGTATGGTCCAAGCATGTTGGTGATTCGGGTAAGATGGTCGACCGTAGCGGTAAGTCGACTGAACACCGTCGGTAATAGGCAAAGAGGATAGAAGGATGCTAGAGGAGTTTGAGCTTCAGATCAGGGTTGAATACAACCAGACCGATGGGCAGGGAAGAGTCCATCACGCTCAGTACTTGAACTACTTTGAACGGGGTCGAGTCGAGATGCTTCGAGCATCCGGGCATTGTTACAAAGCCCTGGAAAATAGCGGTTTAATGCTGGTAGTTTCGCAAATCAAAGTACGATATTTGCTCCCTGCCGAGTTCGATGATGTCCTGAGTTTGAGAATCCGCGTGTTGTCGGCAAGAGGTGCTAGGCTAGAGCATCGATATCAGCTGTTTCGCGGCTTAGACCTGTTGGTAGAAGCAGAGACTGAGATAGGTTGCATCGATCGACAGGGGAAAGTGAGACGTCTACCAGCCCATCTTCAGTGGCGTTCTAGCAAAGGCCAATCGCAAGAAGCAAGCGATGGGTTCTCAGGCTAATTTTGGGAGTCAGCTTGCGAGTGAATTGGTTGATTCTGTTCTACTTTTATTGTTAACTCAAATTCGACGATCGACCCGACTTGGGGAGCAGCGTTAACCTTGATCTAAAATACAAGAGGAATTCTGGAACCTTCTAGCAAGGTTTTTGTTACTCTTATTTTCGGGCACAGTAATCAAGTTGGCCAGGAGCAAACCTTTTGCAAGCTCGATTGGAAATGATTGTCGATAAGGTGCCTGTCATTCAATGCTTCTGCTCGGGGGTAATCACGTATAAAGGATCGGCGAACGCATTAGCCAGTTCATCGAAGTTGCTCGGAAAGCCCTCATAGTTCCAATTTTTTCTAAGGACTTGTTTCATGCGTTTTGGATCTTCAGACATTGAGCCGATCATTGCTGAGATTGGA
>JBEGUT010000498.1:0-3874 GCA_041178745.1 Planctomycetota bacterium
TCACCTTGCATCAATATCAAGACCTGGGAGAGGCTAAGGTCGTTAGATCGTTCGCATTCACAGGCGGAAAGACGTTGTGGCTTGCCGAAGGCTCCGAGAAACGCATCGCCAGCACTCTTGAGATATCTTTGCTCGCGTTGTCCAGCCCGCAAAGCGATCGCGCGTATCCCAGGTTGTTGTTGATCAAACGCCAACGGAATATCAAGAACGTCGCTCTGGGCATCGGCAAGAACTTCCGCTTGATGGCGCCTAACGATGCGAGATGCGAAAAACGATGGATCAATGGACGCGTTCTTTTCCGCTTGATGAGATTGTCGATAGGCATGCGAGCGAACGATTTCACGAATCATCCAGCGCAGATCGTAATCATGAGCGATCCAGCGATGAGCCATTTCATCGAGCAGCTCGGGATGGCTTGCGGGGTTTGTTGCGCGGAAATCGTCGACTGGATCTACCAAACCTCTCCCCATCAAGTGAAAGAAGATCCAATTGACTTGAGTACGCGCAAACTGGAGATTCTGGGAACCGGTAAGCCAATCAGCCATTTCATGCCGTGGATCTTGACCGGAAAGAGTCGTTGCTTGTGATTCGAGAACTTTTGGAGACTGCTTTTGCGATGTGCGAGGATGTTTGAGTGGTTTGAGATCTTTCACTAAAATAATCTGCTCGCCTCGAAATTCATTTTTATCTAAATCATCCTTACGCTCGTTGGATTTGATTTCGTAATCTAGACCAGAGAAGACGGAAGACCACGAGAAGTAATCCGCTTGAGTCCAGCGATCAAAAGGATGGTTGTGGCACTGAGCGCATTGCATACGATAACCGAGAAATACTCGAGCGACAGCTTCTCCGCGGCTTTGCGGATCGCGCAGTGCTCGATAAAAGTTTGCGGGGGGATTTTGATAGGTGCTGCCATCGGCGGTTAATAAATGTTTGACGAAAGTGTTTGTTGGTAGGCCATCAGCAATGGAGTTACGGATCCAGTTAGAGAAATGTTCAACTCCTTGGCCATCGAGAACCTTTTCATCGCAGCGTAAGACATCTCCCCATTTCAAAGACCAATAGAGTGGGAATTCGGTGGATGCCAGCAAGTGATCGATCAAGCGGTCCCATTTGTCGTGAGCTTGCGAAAGAACAAAATCCTTTGCTTCATCTTGTTTGGGAATGCGGCCGATCAGATCGATATAAAGCCGTCGCACGAGGGTCGCATCATCGGCTTGGATTGCGGGTTGTAGGCCAATAGCGGCCAATCTTCGGACGATGGGTTCGTCGAGCCATGATTTAACATGAATGGGCGACTGGGGAGTTATCGGTGTGGGGGCAAAGTAAAAACTCAAAGATTGTTGAAGTCCCAGGTAGCGAACCAGAATCTGGACGTGACCTTTTTGAGTCGGGACTATTCTTCCGGTCGCGGAAATAGAAACGCTCGGATCAATCGCTTCGTATACCGCCATGTCAGTGATATCGGTCACGGTGTTATCAGGCCACACCGCTTCGATTTTCAGTTGCACCGAAGATTGATCTGCGGATACGACAAGCTCCTCGGGACTAATTCGCAGTGATTGTGGGAGAGGGTCATTTGCAGTTGGAGCAGGGGCACCTCGGTTGAGCCAAGCGAGTAGATTCTGGTAACCTGTGGAGTTTTCGTGCAGACGTCGGCCACCAGCGTGTGCGGTTTGAGAGGTGGCTTTCAGAAGCGCGAGACTTTGCTGCGGTGAAATTAGGTCGAGTCGTCTTCCAGATTCTTCTACGGCAAGCGATTTATAATCCTCAAGTGGTGCTTCGCCGCGCAGTGAAAGGAGAAAACCACCTTTGCCTCTTTGGTTGCCGTGACACGCACCGAGGTTGCAACCCGCTTTATCGAGGACGGCTGTCACGTTCCGGGCGAAGCCTATATAAGGCTGCGGTTCGATGGGGGGAACGGCCGACGATTGCGAGGCGTCATGGAAGGCTGGATCGGCGGCTACGGCCTTTAAGTTCCAGTCGGCTGCGGAGACGGCTATCAACGGTAACGCGAATAGCAGCGAAGCTGTGAATTTTAATCTACGTCCGAATGATCGCTGGGTCACAAAAGGTGACTCCATAGCTAGCCTTGGCGAGCAGGAAAGGTAAAGCGGATGATGGGGTAGGTGTAGCGGTGAACCCGTTACAGAGACCTACCGCAACACGCTCTAGTTTACTCGATCTTGGTCGATTCAGCCAATAACCGTATGGCTCGAGCGGGGACGGCGTCGTGAAGAATGATCATCGTGGGACCTCCGGGGCGAGGTTGACGCCCACGTTGGTTAGCCTCACTTTCCCCATCCTGGGCTGGATTGCTTGGTGGTTTTGAGTTGTTCGAAAGAGAGTGAATAACGGCGACGTGTCCGATCGCATTTCCGAATTGATCCAAAACCGGCGCGCCGCTGCTGCCCGGTGCCCAGTCAGTGCTGACGTTGACTCGCAAATTGCGAACGGCCTCCATGTTATCGAGGTCTCCGGAGGGCTTTCCAGGTAGCCAGAAAAAACGATTGATCATTCCGCTGCTGAAGTACCCAGAAATTCCCAACGGGTCGCTGAGAAGAAATGCAGGATCACCCGGGGAATTTTGATCGTTCAGTGCCAGCGGAGTGGAGGAGAGTCCATCGACTTTGACGATGGCCGCATCCATGTCTTTATCGGCGGCCAGAACAGCAGTGACCGGACGAACGTTTCTCTCCGAATCGATGGCTATCAGATAGCCCTCTCGAAGTTGTTGAGTTTTGGAGTCAATGCAGTGAAAGCATGTTGCCACGGCACCATCTTCGCTGATCGAATAACCGCCTGCAAAATTTAAATGCCAATTGTCGCAGTTGGGGCAGAGGAAGTACCATCCAATGCGAACAACTGCGCGTCGAGCTTGATCAGCAACCCAGCGAGGTTCGCGGATTTCCCGAAGAGGTTTAATCAGTTCGATCGGTTGAGGTGTTGGCTCAGATATTGCCGCTTGGATTTGTTTATCGTTGAGTAGCTTCCCTTCGACACGCAGTTGTTCCGCTTGCTGGACCCATTGAGGATCCATTCGGGAAAGTTGCCAAGGTTCTATCGGGACTCCATCCGCTTGGGCGAAACTTCTCGAGCAAAAGAAAGAAGCAAACGAACAGCCAACAAGCAAAAGTGACAAAGGTAGGAAGGGCTTCATTAATCACCCCAAGGAAGGCAGCGTTCAACAATAACGCTCAGTAATAACGATCAACGCAGGTATCTCGTTAATTATTACCCTAGACGCCCAACGGATGAAGAAAATTCCACGTTTTGCTGTGAAAAAAGTCGCCGTTTTCTCTCAGCTTTCACTAGTCCGAGAAAGATCCTCTTCTTCGCTGCAGGTAGCAGAACTTACCAATAGCGTTCGACAACTACTTGTCCCGGTTGCTTGCTCTTGTGGCGGTTGAGTCCGATCTGCGCCAGGAGCTGTTCCATCTCGTCGAGCATGGCTGGGTTCCCGCAGAGCATGACGACCGATTTTTCAGGAGAGAGTTTTAGGTTGGTGGACAGTTCGAGTTTTCCAGAGGTGAAGCAATCGGTGATACGGCCGGAGAGGAGTTTGTTGGCGTGTCCTTCAGGTGGCGTGGGGAGACGCGAAATCACTCCGATGTATTGAAAACGAAGGTTGTAGGTGCGCTGCAGTTCTTCGAGCTCCAATTGGTAAGCGAGATCCGAAGGATGCCGCACACCATGGACAAGTACGATGTTCTCATAACGCTGCCATGGTTGTTGCGTACGCAGCATCGCGATGTACGGGGCGATGCCGGTACCAGTGGCCATCAACCAAAGATCGCGTCCAGGTGGGGTGTGCGAGAGGGTAAAGCTGCCAGCGGCTTTTTCGCTGACATCGACACGATCACCTACCTTGAGA
>JBEGUT010000499.1:0-3870 GCA_041178745.1 Planctomycetota bacterium
GAGGTAGTAGGCAGATCCCAAATGAAGATACTCGGTTCCACCTTCGCAATACCACAATAAATGCGTGAGCCGACCAGCACCACCGTTGCCGCGATCCGTACTCAACGATGATCCGTACTGATCCTGACCAGTTCGGAAATAGGAGGCAGCCCAAGTCCAATTCTCGTCCAGCGAATGATTATAAAAGCCAACGCCGATGCGACGGAAAGGAACGAAAGCCTGGAAGGAACTAGATCTCTCCATAAAAGTCGTGTAGCGAAAACTGCCTACAGATTCCAAACTAAAGGGCTGCTTCCACTGCCCCACGCGGAAAGTCCCCAAAGCGCTATCTGTTTTGAAGTCCGCCCAGACATCCGTAAAAGTTGGTCGACCGAAGAAACCAAAGTCCATCTGCAGAAAGTAATCCACACTATCGCTAACAGCACCCCTGGCGCCCAATCGAGCACGTCGAAAATCAGCGCCACTCTCAATCCTTCCATAAGCCTCGCGACTCGCCTGCGTTTGATTGAAGGCTATACCATCTGCTTGAAAAACACCGTTTACGGTCACATTCGGAAAGGTAGCCTTCTTTGCGTCCAACTCCCTCTTGGAAGCCTCCAGTTCGGCAATTTTTCGATCCGACAAAGATATGGCGTTCTCAAGTTGCTTGATGCGACTCTCTAGATCCACCGGTTCCGATGTTGGCTCGAATCCCGTAGTGACAAAGCCAGGCGTCGACTCAGTAACTGCAGACTCCTGCAACTGAAACTCCTGGGCTTGCAAACGAATCGTACCAAACGCTAGCAATAGCAGGCACAATGCAAAGAGGCAAAGTGGAAAGTAACGCATATCTTTTGTCCGCCCTGGGAACGAAATGTCCCTTCCGATTGTTTCGGTAGTGGCGATTTTGCGAATCAAGAAAAAGCCTTGATATTTAGCTCGTCCAGGCCAATTTTTGATGCTTTCACAAAGAAAATTCCCGAAACAGCTCTTTGGTTTCCCTAAAAGACGGCGATTCCCCCTGAGCAAAAGAGCTAGGAGCAAATCCGCTTCATAGGCAATCGGCGATCGGCTCGATAGTGGGGGCAGTCGGCTCAGAACTTGCAAGGTTTTGCAGGAAAACGGGCATGCTGATCGGCAAAAATTTACGTGCTACAGCGAAGAATATCTACCTCTTTGTGATGAGTGTTCAAACCATCGTTTCGTTTTTGATTTCTATGCTAATATTTGCCGCCGCGAAATCGATCGGTTAACTTGGCTTACATGGAGCGATGCTGACATTTTGTTAGTTATTGAAAAAACTGGATCTCACTAGAAATCCCTTTTCGAGCCCAAACCTTTACGCTTGGTGAAGCCTTAAAACATGTCGCCTAACGATCCATCTTCTCAATCTGATTCTGCGCCCGTTGTACCACATTCGCAGAACGAATCAGTCACTCAAGCGACACTCGCAAATGAGAACTCGAGTTTGCAGAAAATGGAACCAGAGTTGTTGGTTGCTGTGAATGCTTCGCAAGTCATCGCCGAAGTTGCACCAACATTTGAAACTCAATCCGCCGTGAAAGCTTCCAGACCGAGACTCTGGTCTGTAGTGCTCACCATGGTGCTAGCCTCGTTAGTCTATGTTGCAATCTCAGCTGTCGTAGTGGTTATTGGAGTGGTATTTCTTAATGTTTCCGGGAAGAACGTCAGCATGAGTTCATCGGAAGAGATGATGGAATCTCTTATGGCTCTTCCTTCACCGGTGTTATTTTTGATTGTACCACCGCATTTAGGAATTTTAGCAGTTGTGATTCTTGCGGCCGTTTTGTCCCCTAGTCCTTTTACCCAAAGACTCGCTCTCACTCGTCCGAATTGGCCTTGGTGGGTCACCATTGCCACGGTACTTGCCGCTCCCTTCTGTTCCTTCCTTTGGTCGATTGTCATCAATAGTATGTTCGATTCGAATGCTTATATGGAGCAGATGTCTGAGATGTTCCAAACCAGCAGCGAAGGAATGGGGTTCGCCATCACTCTACTATGTATCGCGGTCATGCCATCCTTTTCTGAAGAATGGCTTTTCCGCGGTTACATTCAATCTCGACTAGCTCAGCGATGGCGCCCATGGTTAGCGGTATTGGTCAGTAGTATCCTTTTCGCTGGTTTTCACATGGAGCCTCTCCATGTCATCGCCGTACTACCACTAGGTATTTGGCTTGGTTTTGTCAGTTATCGCTGCGCGTCGATCATTCCGGCGATGCTGGCTCATGCCTATAACAATACTCTCTCGCTGATCAGCGTCGTTTACGAACAATCGGATGTGCTCGATACATCGACATCAAGCTTGACGAACCAACTGATCATCTACTTGGGAATACCTTCGCTGCTGATCTTTATAGCTTACTTAGTCGTTACGTCGAGGCAGAAACCAGCCATCGATATCAACACACCCACCCCCTAATCCCTCGGGCAGTTAGGCAATTCACAATTGCTACGGAGTATTACTTAAGCGATTCCAAGTACGCCAAAAGATCGCTCAGTTGCTCAACCGTCAAAGCGCCTAATAGACCTTGTGGCATCATCGACTGTTCCTGCTTCTTGCGTTCCTCGATATCGTCTTGGCTGAGTGCTTGTAAGACACCTTGTCCGTTGCGTAGCAGCACGCGATCGGCACTTTCGGTTACGACAAAACCGGTAAGAACTTCACCATCTCGCGTCAAGAACTGCCAACTATCGAATCCTTGCGCAATCTTGGCACTCGGATTGATCAACGACTCGACCAACTCAGGTCGAGTATACCGCTTGCCAATATCTACTAAGTGAGGCCCCTTAGGTACTTGGCCATCGGCAAACGTATGGCACGCGACACATGCTTGGCTCACAAACAGTTTTTTCCCAGTCTCGACATTTCCGTTCAACGACACAACTTTTTGCTGGATGGACTCCAGCTTTTGATTTCCTAGCAGTTGAGGATTGTTAGGATCGACGTGCTCGATCACTATCGGCTGCTGCTTCATTTCTTCAGCCGCAATAGACTTACTAGCAGCATCCTTGGAGAGAGGCAACTTGAAGCGATCAAAATCCTTTTGCATTCTTTCGCGCAAGTTAGAATCTCCTTGCTCAAACGTCGCTTTCAGCACACGGTCGATGCGGTCGGTCATTACCCAAGTCTGTCGATCATAGTAAGGGCCCGTTGTATCCGGACGTGTTCCCCACCAATCGCCCTTTTCATAGTCACCCTCTTTGAAATAGAGACGAGACAGCAGACTCAATAGCTCTGTGCGTAATTCA
The DNA here is from genome assembly GCA_041178745.1 of Planctomycetota bacterium. Taxonomy (GTDB): domain Bacteria; phylum Planctomycetota; class Planctomycetia; order Pirellulales; family Pirellulaceae; genus JAFLCP01. The sequence goes on from JBEGUT010000499.1 coordinate 3,250, forward strand.
TCCTCCAAAGGACGATACAATCGACGAATGATTTCGCTGACGGCACCTTCACTGTGCATTTGACGAAGGGTCAGTAATGCTGGTTGTCGATTCTTGCCATTGAGTGCCTCAACGATTGGTTCCGCCGAATCAAGTTTTACCAGTGTCATCATCGCCAAATGGGGCAATACTCTTTCCACTTGCGGTAACTGATGCGGTTGTACTTGCCAAGACTCGTTCAACGCAGGCATTTCTAGTACACGCTTAGCAACCGATAATTTTGTTTCCTGCGAAAGCTTACCGGAAACTGCAGCCTGACGCAGTGAAATCAATGCTTGAGCCTGAACTGTGACATCAGGATCCTTCAAGCAGTCAACTATCCATGGAATCGCATCAGGGTCAATTTCAGCGAATCGATCCGTCAAGGCGCGAAGCGCCCATCGACGCATCGAAGGATCTTTCTTGCCTAGAACCTGAAGTGAACCATTCGCATTTCGACCTGCCAATTGTTTCAGCGTAAAGATCGCTGCGACCCTCGTCTCTACAGATACATTCGAATCTGCCGACACTTCCAATAACATCGAACCGATCTGTTCTTGGTCGCCACGCCGGAGCAATTCGCGGCTTGCATGAAACTGTCCT
>JBEGUT010000500.1:0-3861 GCA_041178745.1 Planctomycetota bacterium
CCGATTCGATTATCGCTCGGCGAAGCGAGGACTTTGAGGTTCAGATCAGCGGTAAGTCAGGAGCGTGGGGCTTTTATGATTTGCTGCGAAGAATAAGAGCTCGCTTCTCAGGTCAGAAACTCGATCTTCATCACGGGAGCAAGCTCAACTCATGACCGTGCTCGTTTTGATCAGCGTTGGCCTGATCCTGCTCGCATTGCTTCCTTGTTTGATGTTTGTTGGAAACTTACAGATCTACAAATGCGCTCCAAAAAGGAGTGAGCTGATCGAAAAGGGAAAGCATACTGGCCTAAGCGTATTAATACCTGCTCGGAACGAAGCAGAAGGTATCGGCCAGACACTCGGCTTGCTTTTGCAAAGCGATCATACGAATTTCGAAATTATTGTTTTGGACGATCATTCGGAGGATCGAACGGCAGCGATCGTAAGCGAACTGGCAGGTAAGGATAGCCGAGTCCGCTTGGCTTATTCCAGGGAACTTCCTGAAGGCTGGAATGGAAAGCAGCATGCTTGTTGGCAATTAGCCCAATTGGCCAATCATCCGTGGTTACTGTTTCTGGATGCTGACGTGCATGTTCAGCCCGATGCTCTCTCGCGGATTGCATCGCAAATGACGGAACGTCCGGTGAGTCTGTTGAGCGGATTTCCTAAGCAAGAGACTGGGACATTCAGCGAGAAGCTTCTTATTCCGATGATGCATTTAGTGCTGTTGGGTTATTTGCCGGTTGCGCGTATGAGGGCTACAACCGATCCAGGGTTTTCAGCAGGATGTGGACAACTCTTTCTAACCTCAGCCGAGGAATATTTTCGCTGTGGCGGACACGAGAAGATTGCCAATTCGCGACACGATGGAATCAAATTGCCACGTCTGTTTCGCCAGAATGGGATGCAAACAGATTTGTTTGATGCAACAGATATTTGTAGTTGTCGGATGTATCGAAGTTGCCAACAAGTTACGACGGGGCTGCTGAAGAATGCGACGGAGGGAATGGCAAATTCGCGTTTGATCGTGCCTTTTACGATCCTTTTGGGTGGAGCATACGTTCTACCGATTCTTTTGCTTGGGGTGGGTTGGTTGAATCAATGGCCGTTGATCGTCCTGGTCCTATTAGCCATAGCGACTCTGTTAGGTTTTATACCACGCTTATTAGCCGCAGTGACATTTCAGCAGTCGTGGATTGGAGTGCTGCTTAATCCTCTTGCTGTCGCTTGGTTTTTGTCGCTTCAGTGGATTGCTTTGATCAGGCATATCCTGGGGCGTCCCGTACTGTGGCGTGGGCGACTTTAGGGGTGACTGGCGGGAGAATTCGGTGGGGCCTGGAACTGTGCTTCTACTTGCCAGGATTTCTAAATTACCGGTTGGAAGCCAGCGGAGGAAAAGCTTTTCATCTCAGGAAATGGGAGCATTGAATTCCATTTAATTCAATGGATACGTTAGCGATTTGAATGATTCCGAGGAGTATGGAAGGCGGCTTAAGTATCGCTTTACGGATGTCTATGTTACAATTCTTGCGGCGGCTGGCTCGTTGACAGAGAGCCCTCTGAGCCGATTTGTCTTGTTGCTCTTTCATGTTTGAAATTATTTTTCCGGGAAGTGATCCATGTCCGATCTTGGAACACCCCGAACGGTTGCGGCGCCCGAGCTGCTGTCACCGGCGGGGAATTGGGAGTGTGCTGTAGCCGCAGTTGAAAATGGTGCTGACGCAATTTATTGCGGTCTTGATTCGGGGTTTAATGCGCGGGCTCGCGCGGCGAACTTCTCTCCCGAACGTCTTCCTGAGTTGATGCAGTTCTTGCACCATCGTGGCGTTAAGGGTTATGTCACACTCAATACGCTTGTGTTCACCGACGAATTGCGATCGCTGGAAAAGAGTCTTGAGTTGATTGCCGAATGTGGAGTGGATGCAGTCTTAGTACAGGATCTCGGCGTAGCGCGACTCGTTCGAAGACTTTGTCCCGATTTGGAATTACATGCCAGTACGCAGATGACGCTGACCTGCGCGGCATCGATTCAGCTTGCAGAGGAACTCGGTGTGAGCCGTGTTGTTTTGGCTCGTGAATGTTCGTTGAAAGAGATTCGCGCCATTACTGCAGCGACATCGATGCCGGTCGAAGTGTTCGTTCATGGGGCGCTTTGTGTGGCTTACAGCGGTCAATGTTTGACCAGTGAATCTTTGGGAGGACGCAGTGCCAATCGTGGCCAGTGTGCGCAGGCTTGCCGCTTACCCTATGACATGATTTGTGATGGTCGCGAGATGGATCTTGGTCCGGTGCGGTATTTGATGAGCCCGCAGGATCTGGCAGCTTATGAACTCATTCCGCAATTGATTGAGGCGAAGGTCTGTTCATTGAAAATTGAAGGACGTCTCAAGACTCCAGAATACGTGGCGAACATCACCAAGCATTATCGACAAGGGATTGATCGAGCGATGCAGGGGCTTGAGCTGAAGTTAGATGATAATGATCGACGCGAAATGGAGTTGTCTTTCTCGAGAGGTTTTTCTCCTGGATGGCTGGATGGTTGTGATCATAAAAGACTCGTTCCCGGTGAGAGCAGTGCTAAGAAAGGTGTCTTAGCAGGTGAAGTTCTTGGTAAACGAGGCGATCGACTTCTGGTGAACCTGCATGTCCCTTTAGGAAAGGGGGACGGTATTGTTCTTGAAGGGGATCGCATGGAGCAGAAAGAAGTTGGGGGGCGCATCTTCGATATCCGTTCGAGGAATATCAAGAGATCCCCATCTCAAAGCGGTGCGAACTCGAAGCATACTTCACCGCAGGCTGATCTCGCAGACGATAAGTTAGCTGGAGAAGTTGAGATTAGCTTGGCTCATGGAGTGATTGAGGACGCAGAAGTATATGCGGGCCAGAAGCTTTGGCAGACTGATGATCCACAGCTCAACAAACGATTGCGTCAGACCTTTCAGTCGGCGGATCCACTTCGGCGAGTTCCGATCGATATCGAGGTTCAGATACGAATTGGTGAGCCGCTGCGCATGAGTGTTCAAGCTCCAGATACCGAACCAATGCAATGCCAGCACGAGCATTCTCCACAGGTTGCTCAGCGGCATCCGCTCGATTTTGAGACATTGCGGAAGCAACTCTCGCGGTTAGGGGCAACAGTATACGAGTTGCGTGAATTGAAGGGACATATCGATCCTGGTGCGATGGTTCCGCTGAGTGTATTGGGGCAATGGCGACATCAGATGATCGAGCATTTAGAAGCGATAAGGACAGCGAAGAAGTCGCATTCTTTCGCTCAAGAAATCCATGTAGAAGAGATGCTGCAGAACGTTGTGGTAAGTGCAAAACCTGCAGACACTGTTTCGGTTGCGCCGCAGTTGCATGTTCTTTGTCGTACGTTGAAGCAACTTCAGCAAGCTTTGGCGGTCGGAGCCAAGAGTGTGGTTGCCGATTTTCATGATTTGCGTCAGTACAAAGAAGCGGTATCGATAGCCCGATCGCATGATGCAAAGATCCTGCTAGCCACCTTGCGAATTCATAAGCAAGGTGAAGATGGTTTGTTTCTGAGCTTAGCAAAGCAGCAGCCGGATGGATGGTTAGCACGGAATTTGGCCGCTGTAAGATTTGCAACGCAGCGTGGTATTCCATTTGTGGCAGACTTTTCGCTCAATGTAACCAATCCGTTGTCGGCAGAGCAGTTGATGACATGGGGAGCGGAGCGAATAACCGCTTCTTACGATCTGAATCGAGATCAATTGTTGGAACTTGTGGCTGCGACTCCTCCGCAGTGGTTGGAGGTGGTCATCCATCAGCATATGCCGATGTTCCATATGGAGCATTGTGTGTTTTGTACGATTCTTTCGCCTGGGACTAACAAGACGAATTGTGGACGGCCCTGTG
>JBEGUT010000501.1:0-3860 GCA_041178745.1 Planctomycetota bacterium
GTCTCAGGAGCGAGATAAAAAAGCAAGCCAATCGAAAACGGTGAAGCTACCTGTCACTCGCGATACATGGTTGTCAAGCGCCGACAAGGAGCGGCAAGGCTCGAATGGTGGTGCGACGAAGCTGAAATTTAAGTCTTATCAGGAGATGTCGGTTGTAGATTTTGATCCTGACTCCCTGAAAGGTTTCGTTATCGAAGAGGCGTATCTTTATCTAAATGTCGACCAGAAGTTTCCACTTCTAACGGTAACGACCAGTTCGCTTTCAGCACCGTGGGTTGAAGGAGATGCTACGGGATATAACGTGGTCGCTGGTGTTTCCTCATTCGATAACCGTGTTCATCCCGATCAACCATGGTCCTATCCTGGAAGCGATTTCACCAGCGTAGTATTAGGTATCGGGAATAGTTGGTGGGCTTCAGCCGATGCGACACCTCGAGACGAAAAGGGATGGCAACAGATTCCTGTATCGAGTCAAGTTATGGCGGCTCGCATCGCCGACCTTAGTTATGGAATTCTAGTTTTCGATGACGTCGGTAGTGAGTGGAAGCGAACGGGAGATACGTTTGAGGTCTTTCATTTTCCAAACAGGTATGCCTACAGCATTCAGCAGAATAAAACCGTAGCTCCCTATTTCATTGTGAAGTTAGGGGAAGCGGATCATCAAGCACCTGCTAAGCCGAGCGATTTTGTTAGCGAGACGATGCAGTTGCCGGAAGGTGAGGCGATGTTAACTTGGCAAACTCCTAGCGACGCTGGGCCAGCTGGAACGCTCGGCTTTCATGTGGAGATTGACCGTAAGAGTGTGCCGAGATATCTGGTTCCCAAAGCAGGAAGGTCTGGTGAGAAAGTTCAAATGCGGGTTCGTGATTTGAATCTGAATCCACAGCAAGAGCATTCGATTTCTATTCGCTCTGTCGATGCGGCGGGTAACGTTGGTGAACCTTTGGAAGCAAGTTTCGCTGTGTCTGCCAAAAAAGCTTGGACTATTCCCGCAGCGGTTCTAGGGAGGTCGTCGAAGGAATCTGGGAAAATCGCGGGAGATTCTAAACAGGGTTGGGCAAAACTGGGCAAGTCCACGGTGGCTGTTGTGGATGAGTTAGACAAAGTGCAAAGCAGCACGGGTCGAATCCTACCCGAGCATCCTGCGGATTACTTTGTTCGGAATCATTTGTGGGATGCTTCTAAAAAGACCATTGAACTTGAAGGTGCACGAAACGAGTGGATCGCTTTTCAATTAGTTGTCCAAGGAGATTCGTCGAAGGTTGAATTGGGGGCTTCCTTTGTTGGTGAAGCTAAGGCCGTGGAGTCAGCTGTGGGACGTTACATCGACGTGCCAAGCGGTGATGGTTCTTGGCCAGATCCCATTGTGGATGCTTCATCTCAAATCGCTCTTTCAGCCGATCAGGCAAAGACGCCGTTTAAAAGTTATCATGTGGAGTTCTACATCCCGCGGTCGTTGGATTCGGGAGAACATCGCGGTGAATTGCTCATTAAGATTGACAAGGAAGTCTTCAAGCTTCCGATTTCGCTCAATGTTTGGGATTTTGCTCTTCCAGATCGCTTAAATTTTCTTCCTGAGATGAATGCTTATGGATTGCCTGAGAATGAAATCGATTACTATCGATTGGCGCATCAGCATCGCACGGTTCTGAATCGTCTTCCCTATTATCATAACGGTCGAGTCAGTGAGGGTTGCGCTCCTAAGTGGGACGGCAAACAATTTGATTGGAGCAGTTGGGATGAGCGATTTGGCCCCTTGTTTGATGGTTCCGCTTTTGCCGATTTGTCGCGTGGAAGTCAGCCAATCGACTGCTTCTATTTGCCATTGTTTGAGAATTGGCCTATCCCAATCGAACCGAACTATCAAACGAATTACTGGGCTGATAAAGCACTTTCTGCGGATTACAGAAAACAGTTTGTTTATGCTTCGCAGCTGATTGCGGAACACATGCAGGACAAAGGATGGGATCAGACTCTATTTCATTTCTACCTCAACGGTAAGAATAATTACAAAGAAAAAGGATGGTCGCGTAGTACCTCGCCATGGATACTCGATGAACCAGCTCACTTTCAGGACTTTTACGCTTTGCGTTGGTTTGGGGAGGCATTTCGGGAGGGTGTTGCTTCGAGCGCGAAGAGGGAGAGGTCATCAGGAAATAAAACCCCACAACAGAATGTCGTATATCGTACCGACATTTCGCGCCCGCAGTGGCAAAGAGATTCATTAGATGGATTGATCCAATATAACGTTGTCAGCTCGGCTTTTCGGCAATATCGCAGGTTGGTGCTCGATCGCGCAGAACGTTTTCAAGAGAAGGTCATTGAATACGGCACCAGTAATCGTTTGGATCAATCGAATGTGCAACCGTTAGCGTGGTGCGTCGAAGCGTGGGCACTAGGAATCGATGGCGTGTTGCCTTGGCAAACCATAGGCTCGGCAGATTCATGGAAAAACGGTGATGAATTATCGCTGTTTTATCCTTATCAAAATGGCGTGGAAGCGTCATCGGCCAAGGTATTACGAGGAAAAGGAATGCCCGTCCCGAGCGTACGATTGAAAGGTTATCGCCGAGGCCAGCAGGATGTTGAGTATTTGATTCTGCTCCAGCAAATGACGGCAGAGCCTCGCTGGTCATTAGGTGAGTGGGTGCGGACACAACTACCATGGAAGTCAAAGCGAGAAGGAACAGGAATCGAAAGCGGAGAAGATGCCGGCAGAGTCCAATATTCCCAAGTATCGGGCAATGATTTTTGGAAGCTACGCCAGCGGATAGCTCAGCAACTCCAGGACAATCCGAAGAAATAACCAGATAACCAACTATCTTTGTTTTTTTTCTATATAGATATTGTCCCAGGTTCGATAGCCGTGTATGGTACTGCTGGATGGTTAAGCGAATCTAAACCAGTACCGCGGTTCTATGTACACCTGCTTGCTGCTCTGTTCGTGAAGTTCCTCCAGGCGAACCCGCCTCTTTGGGTTCCTTTCTTTCTAACCCAGGAAGTATTGTAGAAGGGTTAGGCAGCATTTTGGATGCAGGAGTTCCCTTAATGGGCACAAAACTGTATGTAGGCAACCTTGCCTACAGTGTTAATGACAATGGTTTGAAGGATTTGTTCTCGCAATACGGCAATGTCCGTAGCGCACAGGTCGTGAAGGATCGCGACACCGGTCGTAGCAAAGGCTTCGGCTTCGTTGAGATGGAAGATTCCAACGACGCTAAAGCAGCGATCGAAAACCTGAATGAACATGAGCATGAAGGTCGTCCGTTGACCGTCAACGAAGCTCGTCCCCGCGAAGATCGTGGTGGTGGCGGCGGTGGCGGAAATCGTGGCGGTGGCGGCGGCGGTTACAACCGTGGTCGTTACTAAGAGTTGCCTATTGAATCTTCGGATTCAGTATCAGCAGGCTCTTATAAATCTCACGAATCCATAAGTTCAAGCCCTTGTCCTCCCATAAAGAGGACAAGGGTTTTTTTGTTGCCACAGGATTTCTTTCCTTCAAACGGCAACGGCTCCCCATTCCTTGCTAAAACGCAAATTAGAAAGCCGCCATTCTTGGGCTGATGCTCCCAAAGGCCGAGTCGCTCAAAGGTGATCTACCTATTTCGATGGAAAATATTTAGCGACCATCTTACGGAGAAATGCGAGGGATTCTGCCATCTCCTCCATGCCGTTCATTCCATCCTCGATGCTAATCCAACCATCGTACTTGTGCTCCGCGAGAATACGGAAGATGGCATCGTAATCATTGAGCCCTTTACCGGTCACCCCATGCTTAAGGAACTCGCTATATCCGATCGTTCCATCGCTTTGCCGGATATCATCAAGCGTCTTGCCAGGTATTAAATAGCGATCGCTGG
>JBEGUT010000502.1:0-3857 GCA_041178745.1 Planctomycetota bacterium
CGATCTCCTTCCATTTGGACGATACTCAGTATACAAAAATGTTCTGAATGGACAAACTGCCTATGTTTTCCGTAATCGACGACAACTTTCGAACTCTTCAAAAACATTCGAAAAATACTCAAAGGTTCGGGTCCTGCCCTCTCCGCTGCAAACCCCTATTTTCCCAATGTTTTTCGAATGAATTGCCGTTTTCTTAGGCATTCTTTCGCGTCCATACTGGCGTGATGCATGGCGGTTTGCGGCATAAGAATTTCGTGTGGAGCACCCAAGATGAAATCATCTTTCGAGGCAAGCGGGGGCTTGATTGAATCTTGGATTCTAAATCGTGGCCGTTTAAGAGTAGAGTCTTTACGATTAGAACTCTTCAATCCTTGGTTCGCCATTTCCATTGCAACCCGACGAGACAATCTATGTTTATCATACAAAACCATCACCAGTTTGGGGGCATCTAATAAAAACTTGACTCCAGCGAACCAAATCGTCACGCTGATATTTGGATTGACTGTCAATGTGATTCAAAGCTTACATAGTTCAAGGAACCTTTTATGACACAACCTATCCCTAGACGTCGCTTTCTGCGGGATGTCGGTCGAGGCACTTTAATATCGACGCTAGGTGTGTCAATGTCACTCGATTTGAATTTGGTTTCCAAAACATTCGCTTGGGAATCAGACCAAAAAATCAATTTCGGAGATATGGAACCGCTTGTCTGTCTTCTTCAAGAAACTCCAATTGAGAAGCTCCAGGCGACCTTGGTGACCAAGCTGAACAATGGATTGTCTCTCCGAGATCTCGTCGCGGCTGGAGCACTTTCGAATGCGAGAACTTTTGGTGGCGAGGACTACGTCGGTTTCCATACATTCATGGCGCTCGCCCCATCACTGTATATGTCCAAGTTAATGCCACAAGGCATGGAAGCGTTACCGGTGCTCAAAGTACTGTATCGAAATAGTAATAGAATTCAGGAATTTGGTGGACGCAACGCGGAGGTACTTCGAACCGTTCAGCCTTCTTCCGAGAAGTCGGCTGTTACAACGGATGAACTATTACCCGCTATTCGTCAACACAATCTTCAATCTGCCGAAAGATTGCTTGCGGATCTTGTCGCCAAGGATCGGCAATCCGCATTGGATGCATTGATTCCAGCAATCCACGATACACATCCTGAGGTCCATCGAACCAATCTTCCCTTTCGCGCTTGGGAAATGCAACAAATCGTTGGTACTCAGCATGCCTTAACACTACTTCGCCAATCAGTACGTTATTGCGTGCGAGCCGAACCTAAGAACCGGTCCGAAATAACATCGCACGGGGCGATGCTCGTCAAATTGCTCGATGAATATCACCTTCATGGTCGCAACCCCGGTACCAAACCGGCTGAGGATGGATGGATTGAACAACTCAGCACGACTTTTGCTACCGCTGACCCCGAAGATGCTGGACGAGCAGCTGCCCATGCACTCGCGGAAGGATTCGATCCTAAGGCTATCGGCGAAGCCATATCCATTGCGGCAAGTACTTTAGTGTTGCGAGATGGAGGGCGTTTACCTCAGTGGGAAGATAGACTCAAAATAGCTGGGTCCGTGCATGGAGATTCGATGGGTGTCCATGCCAGCGATTCGGCCAATGCTTGGCGAAATCTGGCATCCGCGAGTTCAGGGATAAATGCTTTTGCGTGCCTTATCATCGGTGCTTGGCAAATTGCTCGCGATCGCAACTATCCAGGAAACCTGCTCGCAGAACCACTCCCTGCTCGCCACCACCTCGATCGAGTATCTGGCAAGGACATCGAGGGACTACTCGCGCAACTGACAGATGCTATTGAAAATAACCTGCAAGGACTCGCAACGGCAGTCGTACATCGCTATGGAGAATTGAACTTAGCCGCCGAACCGCTATTTCGCCACTTGGTGCGTTTTGCTGTCAGCGAGGATGGTGCATTGCATGCAGAAAAGTACTTCCAAACCGTTTGGGATGATTTTCGTGCAACCCGGCCAGCCTTCCGTTGGCGCCATCTTGTTGCGTTAGCACGAGTCACTGCAAGTGAATACGGACGACCTGCTGCCGGGCAAGCAGAAGCACGCGAACTGCTTGGTATTCGCGGATAGCCCTCGATCGAAAGTATCTCCTTTGCCACATTCACAAAATGAATGAATCATTACTATCGAATCAAAACCGTTGCATATTTCTTTTTCGCTTCCGCACGAGTCTCACCCTCGTGAGTCGCTTTTGCTGCCCCAATACAAGATAATCAACAACTATTCGTATCCGTCGAATGTAGCTATTACTTTTAATTTGCGTAAAGTTGTCTGGTGTTTTCGATCGTTTGGACAGAAGTTATCGGTTGTATTTAACGAAGCCAAGTTGCAGGGAGCGACTAGGGTTCGCGGATGTGGGTATGATGGTCATCCCCGGTTTGCGTTAAAAAACTGAAATGCAACGGAATCCTCGAATATCCCTGCGACAGTTCCTGAATCAAGACGTGGAAACATTCACCTGCAGTTCTACACCTCTGTACCAACCCGATACGAAAACCGTAGCAACACCTAAATCAATCGCAAAATCATCTCCAGTAACCCACAAGTAAGTTGGCTCGGCCACTTCTAATGAAGTGATTTTCGAATAACTGAAAAATTATCCAGAATCGATCCTAGTGTTGACCAGTCGGACGGCTGATTATTTTCGGGATGATTGGGAATCGATCAAGCGATGGCACCGGGACTTCCGTGACTAGCCCACTCTCCGAATACCGATCTGCTTTGCTCGAAGTTTACGAATACAGGCATCGATGAGGTCGACGAGGGTCAAGTTCGATTGAGTGTGGACCAAGCAATTGATCACTTCCGCTGTTTTGGGAGTTGGAACTTATGGACCGCCTCGGATAAAGCTATGGCATTAGACACATCCGCAAAGATGATGTGCTTTTGACCATACACCTCGACCAGTGACATTCATTTAACATTACCCTAAATAATTCTCGCTTATGTGGGAGGTACTGCATCGGATGCACGCTTAATAAACAGGTATTTCCGTAAATACTTGAAATCCGACTGGCGGGAAATTATAAACAATCGTACATCCTCTGCCTTCCTGCAGCAGCATTGCACTATGCGACGCTAGTCCCCGGCGATTCCCACCATCAATTCTGGCAGTGCCATTTCCTTTTACCAACAGAATCCTATCCTCAGCGAACTAAATTCAATATGAGCTTCCTGGTTTTTTCTCGCTATCATTCTGCATCGTTACAAAAGAAAAAAGCTGCCAAACATCGCCGTTATACGCTGATAGAGAAGCTAGAGTCTCGGTTGATGATGACTGTCGATTGGAGAAATCCCACCGATGGTGTTGACGTCGATGGTGATAGCTTCATCAATGCGATGGACGCTCTTTACGTAATTAATGACTTGAACGCTAATGGAAGTCGTTTGCTGCCTCAAAATAAACCTGTGGGGTCGAAGTACTTGGATTGCCAAGGAGATGGGTATGCTTCTGCGATCGACGCACTCGTCGTTATTAATCATCTGAACTCTTTTGGAAGTGGTCGCCGCACAATACGCTCGCAAGGCATTTTCGACTCATGGCAGGATCTGAGGATCACCGTGGGTGGTCCATCGTTTGGCGCTCGCATTTACCGCGTCGAGATCGATGCCCAATTCGACAACTCGACAGCAACTCGCCTGATGCCCGACTTGATGTCGGTCTATCTGGTCGATCCGAACAACGCCAGCAGCACATTGCTGGATCGGGGACAACCCGGTACGTCGTTGTTCTCCCTTTCTGCCAGCGGCGCGATCGAAAAAGCCAACGGTCTGGTCAGTTGGGATGGCCGCATTCTTGAGCTTGACCTCTCGCAAGTA
>JBEGUT010000503.1:0-3854 GCA_041178745.1 Planctomycetota bacterium
CGTAATTATGGAATGGATTGAAACCATCGATCGCCATCAAATCGCGGCGTTCTAGAGACTCGGCTCGCAGAAAGCGACGCAGAAGCGATCTTTGCGCTGCGCTTTTGGAGGAGGCTGAAGATTTAGATCGACTATTTCGGCGCTTCATATTCATCGTGTAAACCAATGGTAGATGAGATAACAACGGAGGATTCAACCCTCAGTGGAACCGCTCAAAAGTGGTGAGTTAGGGTTCACCAGGCCCATGAAAACAACGACGGTACATCCTGCGAACCGGTCGATAGATTCGATAGGTTTGATTCAGACTAATTGGGCCTAAAAAACAATTCAATCAAAAGCTCTTTCCTGCTCTTTGAATTCAGAGAAAACAGCCCTTTTTTCCGATAATACCTATTTTACCATACATTCATTAGGATTCGAAGGATAAGTGGAACTTAGAGGATTGAGGCTTGAAATTGTTCCCAGGAATTACGGTGGAATGGGGGAAAAGGTTTAAAGATTCCACCTTTAGCGGTCCAAACGTAGCCAATCTTTCAGCACCAGGTCATGGGTAACTATTTGGCTTTCTAATGAATCCATTTCAAGTTCATCTCCTTCGATGAGGGGGTCGAGGACCTTTTTCGCAGAGTCTAGGAGAGGCATAGATGGTTCTTGGGAGGGGTTGCTTGTGATTCTTCCTTCTAGTTTTGTCAGCGAGGTTTGGTTGACAAAAGCTCGGCGGGAAGATCGTTCCCAGTTCTCTCCATGGTTGCCTTCACCTTCTCCTTCACCGGGGTTGCCGGCGCCTCCAAGCCCTCCGCTGGAATCACCGTTGTTGCCAGAACCATTCATTCCGTAGCCATTGTTACCGCCGCCAGAACTACCGCCGCCAGAACCACTGCCGCCAGAGCCATCGTCTCCTTCACCACCGCTTCCTGGTAGGGTGTTGAGGTAGTTGATTACTTGCAAGACGTCGATCGAATTGACCCAGCTATCGCCGTTGACATCGAGATAGGGAAGTGGAGGCTGGCCGGAGGCAGCCAAGTCACGCGGACCGGAGCGGTTTAGATCATTAATAACCACTAGGGCATCGATCGCGTTGGCTGCGCCGTTGTTGTCGACATCGAATCGCAGATTGGGGTTCTGCCATGCGCTGGTCGCGTAGATGTAAGTAAAGTCGGCATCGACAATCGGCTGGCTAGCGGTAAGCGACACGGTGCGCAGACCGCTGGAGGGATTTGTTGCTCGGTAACTATCAGCAGGAGTTGTTTTTAATTGATAGGTACCGGTTGGTAAGTTTTCAAAAAGAAATTGGCCTTGCTGAGAGGTGCGAGTAGAGGATTGAGGACCAAATCTAAAATTATCCAGGCGTACGCTGGTGGAAGCGTGGGCTCCGATGACAACATAGGCGATGTCGTTTTGGGGTCGATCAACGCGCATCGACTCGATCTGGCCGTTGTTGAGCTTGGATGTGGTATAGCGTGCGATAACCTCGCCGTTGGAATTAAAGGCATCGATGCGGCCGTAGGACTGTGTGCCATTGCCGATCACATCGATTTCTACTTGGCTGGTTGGCGAGGCAAATGTAGCTTTTATTTCACGGGACGAATCGGTCCAAGTATTCATCCATGCTTGAGACAGAGGCGAGAAGGCATAGAAAATTTTGGTGCCGGTTGAAGTGACCGTATCATTGAAAACACCGACTCGACCGTCTGTGTCGGAGCCAATCGCGGATAGAACAACTTTTGGATTTGTAGTATCGCTTAGGGGACCATTCGGAAAATTATCGGGTTCAATGCGCGTTTGTAGGTTGATGGGATTCCCTTGGTTATCCACCAATTCAACCAGCCAATTGCTTTGGCCCTTCTCGCCGCGATCCCAGATTCCATCGCGATCGTCGTCGATCCAGACGACTCCGCTGATCCCTTTCGCATTTACTGTTCCGGGGCGATAGACACTACTGCTGTAGGCAATGCTTTCGATTCCTGCGATGTTCCCTACAGCCCGAATTTCAATTTCCTGGGCTCCGGGGTTAACAGGAAGTTGAAGATTGAGTGTGGCTGTTGGGGCACCAACCGTTTGAGCGGTGATCCAATTTCCCCCGTCGAATCGATATTCGATGCGAGCGATTGAGTTCAGCGTGATATCGTTGCGTAGGCCAGCCGAATTGATATTGGGAAGCAGACCAACTCTAGCGGATCCGTTGAAACGGTAGTTGTTCGTGGCGTTATCAAAGAATCCTGTCCCGTCGAGTTCGATTGGCACATCGAGCACGTCGAAGATTCCATCGCTATCGGAGTCGCGCCAGCCGATCTGCGCCAGTGTGCTATCGGGACTGGTTTTATTGTTGTAAGCGGTGGATAGGCTCACACCTGCCGACATGATACTCGGTTGATGAACAAATCCAGGGGCTGGATTGTCGGCGGCGTTGAGGTTTTGGGCGTTGTAATAACCACGCCGCTGGACATAGCTGCCTCCGCCCGGATATTCATCACGAGCCCAGAACATATGACCTGTTTCGTGGGTGTAGGTCGAAGCAGGCCGGGTCGAAGGTGTCACAAAAAACAGGCCGCCAGCAAACGCGAATGCTCGACTGAAGGATCCCCCGCTGGCAAAATTGCCATCGGTATCAGATTGTGAATTGACCACAAAAATGGTGAACGACCAGTCGGTATCCAATCGCTCGCGTTGCGATTGATTAAACGCTTTTATGTCGGTCTCAATTTGTCCGGACTGATTGAAGCCGACGTCGTTGAGAAATTCCCGTACCCAGAATCGATAGTCGTTGGAAACTCTCGAGATCGGTTCGTAGGGAGAGAGAACTGGGGTGGTTGCATAACGGTCGTCGATGACCCACTCCAGACTATGGACGTTGGTCTTCGTCTTTAGAACATCGGTCCACCACTGCATTCCCTCGCGGACGTTGTCCAAAACCTCTTGGATATGGGCAGTCGACCAGTTTTCAGTGCTCGCATCGAGAGTGCCGTCGCTTTCCAGCAAAACGGGGGTTACCGCGATTCGGCCGAGCATGAATTCCCCGGTGTCGCTCGGAAAAGCTCCATACGGCATAGCCGCAAACATGTCCCTACTTTCTAGGGCTTCCACACGTGGGAGGCGAGCACTCTTAGAAGCTTTACGGTTTTTGCCAGCCATAACATTCCGGGAAAAGTTGACGAGAGAACTCCCTACTTTAGATGTTAGGTGGGGTATAAGATTCCCTCAAATCCGCAAAATTTTTCTGTTGGATAATCTTCTTTCTGGTCGGCGACTCTAGCGGTTATAGGGAATGTGCGGATTCTGGTTTTCCTTGATCTTCAGGGCCAAGTTTAGTAGTTAAAGCGGTGATAATTTTACCCACATAAGCATCAAAAAAACCCCCGGCGTCACACCGGGGGTTTTTCGAGAATGATCAACCACCGCCTGAAGCCGGCGGTTTTTTTGGTGGACTACAGTTCTAGTCCCAAGTCCGCGAACAGCTCGTCGTGGCTAGAAGATTCGCCAATCTGTCCCGCTATCTCGCTGGCCAGATCATCGACAAAGGATTCACTGGCTAGCTCTGCTTCATCCCACCAAGCAACCGCTGCATTGCTGCGAGAAGGGCCAGCAACCAAGTGCTCAGTCAAGCCCATGTAGTCACCCAAACGCAACTCGGTGTAGCTAACGCGGTTGTTCGACAGTTGCGAAACCGATGGCGTCGACAGCGAAGCAGCTGACAGCAACGTGGTCACACCGTAAGCAGCTTCCAGCGAACCTTCTCCTTCAGCTTGGCCTTCACCTTCCCCAACTGGTATGGAGTTGAGGTAGTTGATGACGTTCAAAACGTCGTTGGCATTGATAAAGCCGTTGCCATCAACGTCTGGGAACTTCGGTGTCAA
>JBEGUT010000504.1:0-3852 GCA_041178745.1 Planctomycetota bacterium
TGTGCAATCGTCGCATTGGGGTAACGGCCTCACCCGCCAAATTATTTGGGCTGACTTCGATCAACTGAGTATTCAGTTCTGTTGCCAGCATGCGTGCGAACTCAGTCTTGCCAGTGCCAGGTTTCCCATAAATCAAAATATTGATGCCCTGTACTTGGCTTTGGAGCGCATGATGAAGAACAGCCTTCGACATTTGCAAGTCAAGCTGAACATGCTCATAGTCCTTAGGAGACAGTTCTGACCCTGACACCGGTTTGACAAATCCTTCGAGCAATAAACGGATGTCCTTTTGGGGGAGCATCATCCGAGCTGCAAAAGAATCGGTCAGCAAATCAACGAGTTGGCGCAACATGTATCGCCCATTCATGTCGATGATGAGCAACCCGGTCGTGTACAGCTTGGCTTCACGCTTGAGTGCACAGGCTACTATTTCGTTTTTCTGTCGAAGCATTGGCGCAAGAATACGCTCAGCGGCGTAGCCTATGAGATCGCCCCCGATCACATCCCCTAAAAAGTCCATGCAAGACTCAGCGTGGATCAAGACTGCCAACCCCAACAGGTCTCGTTCAATCGGACTCAATCCAATCATTGAAGTTAAGGCATCCAAATTCTTATTCAGATCGGCGGGAAATTTGCACGCTAATCCTGCGCGAGACTCCCAATCAAGTAAATTCTTTTCCAGTTCTTTTTGGACTTGCGCCAATGGGTTGGCTTGCGCGAATTCATCCAGGTTCGGCATTCCCAGAAATTCAGCCAGTTTGACCAAGCTGTATCCAAACCGGCCTTTCAGCTTTCCGAGTGCCGGAGTCAGAACCAACACGCGCAGGCACACAATGCGCAACCAGGCAACATACTCAGGATCTTGGCATGCCAGATCTTGTGTGCTGATCTCCGAAAACGTTTCTTCGATCTCAAGATCTAAAGCTGAAGATGACTCGGCTTGGACGTCAGAGTCCTGCGCTGCAGATTCATGAATGGCCAGTTCCAGCAACTCTCGCTGCCGAAGCAACTCTGAATAACTATCGTCACGAACAATGCTTTGCTCGCAATTGTCAAAATCATCAATCTGCTCTCCATTCCCCATGACTATCTCCTTGCGTAGACCATGATGTTATGGAGATTTAGTGAAGAATTTTGTCTTTATATAGTTCAACAAAACGAGGTTCGTCACACGACGTATATCTTGGACCTATTCATCTTAAAAACTATTCGAACTCACAGCGTCAACATGCATAGAGCAGCGACATCTTCGGTCGCAGCCAAGAACTAGGCCCCTGCGATTTAATGCACACCGATCGTACTAAACAGAGTCAAATTTTTCAAAGCGCTCAATGTCGATCAGGATTGAAATCAAACCTTGGGCTTCACAAAAATGATGCTCATCACTATCAGGTGAACGATTTTTTCCTCTTGATCAGTTGCCAACGGTTGAGAGTCAACCAACACATATTTGCGCCCATCGCTTATCAGACTCCAGTAGCACACCCCCCCAGCAGCGTGAAATCCGCTTGCATCCTCCGTGCTGCAAATAGATGGTGAAGCGAAGCCGGACCATTGCTGAGCATGAATTTTTTCAGCGGAAGGATTGCCGAAACGTCCATAGTTCAAGCTAAGCTCACTGTCCTTTTTGTCACCTCGCTTAAAAACCATATAGCGATTGTTTGCGCTTTCAAAACTACCGGCGCCGGTGGAAAGATGTAGTAAGTACAACCCATCGTTGCTCAGGATGCGACCATTGAAGGCTCGATCCACACTGTCAAATTGAAAGTATTTGGTCTTCTTCTTTTGCACCGATGATCGCTTGTCCAAGAAGATTTCGTTACCCTGTGTCCAGACTTTCCAGTGGGGTGGATACTTAAATTGGACACCCAAGGCTTGATCATAGAAATCAAGCCAAGCACGCGGCGGATGCCCGGCCTTTTGTTCTGCCGAGACTGTAAAACTCAGAACAGCAAGCGCAAGTCCAAGTAACCATGATTTGCCTTTGGATCCTATATCTCCAATGACATGTCTAAAGACTTTTTGCATGATGTCGTTCATTTGGTTTGGCGTTTCAAAACGTGTTGTGTTGACGTCTCTAGATTACTGATCAAGTGTGAAGAATTTTGTCCCTAAAAACCATAAAAATTGGAGCTCGGAAGTCTGAACTTCGTCACTTCAAGTTCAAGACTGATCAAACAATTTTGCAAAGCACACAGGATACGTATGAGTGAACACCAGATGCGGGGAATTTCAACGGGTTTCCACGAAATTGACAGGATGACCAAGGGTCTATGCGCGGGCAACCTGCTCGTTTTAGCAGGGCGTCCCTCCATGAGAAAAATCGTACTTGCGATGAACATCGCAGAGCATGTCGCCTTCACGGAACATTTGGCAGTGGGCATTTTTTTGATCGAGAACGACGCAGGTGAAGCTGTCTCTTGCTCAATACCCAAAACTGGGTCGAAGGATCAGGTGTATCTGAGCGTTGCCGCCAGCAATGCCACACACAGCGATGCTGAATGCCTCATCGATTTTGATAAGCATTCGATTGTGCACACCCTGCATTTGCAAAAATTGCCATCTCTCTCGCTCGATGAGTTTCGCAGTAAATTACAACTACTCTCGCAGCAATGTGGACAACTTGGTCTTATCGTCTTGGACTCACTCCAACAGATAAGCACGGCCACCCAATTGGGGAAAGCTGGCAACAACGCTAATTTGTACAACCTAGCAAATGACTTGAAGCTTATGGCCAAGGAATTCCAATGTCCCATCCTCGTTCTTTCTGACCTCTCCGAAAAAGTCGAAACCCGTACGCACAAACGACCAACCATGAAGGATTTGAGAATATGGGGCAAGATAGATCATGTAGCAGACTTAGTCTTTTTCATCTACCGTGATGACGTCTACAACAATAACTCCATGCTCCCTGGAATTACCGAAATTACCTTGATCAAGAACATCAACGGATATGCAGGTCGGCTGCTTTTTGGATTTCAAGAAATTCCGACTCGGCGATTCGTGACACTTCACTCAGAGGCTAATGACTACTGAATAACATCTGAATACGATGCCAGCCGTGACCATTCGATTGAACAACCTCAATGACCACTCCTTACATCTGATGTGGGGAATTTCACAACGAGCCATGAGCTTGTGCCGTGGAGCAAATTGTTGAACGTTACGAAGGTTGCTCGGCTGTAAAAGATCTGAACTAACTTCATCTTTGTTGGGTGAGCATTCTGAAATCTGTCAACTTGCGGTCACTTGTACATGGCCGCTGATTTTTTAAGATCATCTTTCAGGCGCGCAACCAAAAAGTCGGGCTTGATGACTTTCACATGGAATGCCATGCTGAGAAGCCAATGAACGAGCTCTTCAGTTATTGGCATCACAACCTTCATGATGTAGCTGCCATCTTTACATTCCTCAATAACTGGGTTCTCGGCCAGTGGGGTTTCTTTGAGCCATTGAGAATCTGCATCGATCTTAAGTTCGATGTGCTCACGTTTTCCATAAATTTCAACTGGAAAATTGGGGTGCCCAATACCTTGATCGAGAAATTTTTGAAGGCTCCAATTTTTGGGGTACTCTAAATTTTCATAAGCGTCATCCGCCGCAATGATTCTTGCCAATAAAAAATGATCAACGGTACGCTTACCTGTTTTTTTTCCGATCAAATACGTGCGCACACCTTGTTGAACTAATGCCAAAGGGCTGACTTCACACTCTTCAATTTCGTTGGATGGCGAATGCACAATCTTCAGATGTAATCGTCTCTCCAGAAGCAGCGCTTGATGCACGGTCAGCTTGATGCTCTCATCAACCTTAGGGAGGCAGAAGGGCAACACCGCAGGAATTACGGCAATC
>JBEGUT010000505.1:0-3848 GCA_041178745.1 Planctomycetota bacterium
AACATTCTTGAAATTGACAAAGATACCTTGAGCCGTTTCGGGGCGAAGGAACGCTGCATCCTCTTCACTCCCCAACGCACCAACGATGGTTTTGAACATCAGGTTGAATTCTCGAGGTGTTGTCAGCGAACCAAGTTCTTTGGCATCCGGAGCGAGGACGTTTTCGAATTCCTTGATTTCCGCTAGAGAGATGGCCGGGCCGTGCCACACCAGCGACTCAGCATCTTTGCCACGGAGATTGAAAAATTTAAGGGCTCGCTGCTGTAAGGCGGCTTCTTCCTGTTCCGCTTCCGCTAGTGCTGTGACAAAAATCTTTTTACCTTTCGCTTCGACCCAGCGACCGCGCACTTGATCGTATCGATAACGTTTCTTGGATTCTTTGCAATCGACCATGTAGTCATGGAAGAGATCGTAATGGCCCGAGCATTTCCAGACTTGAGGGTGCATGATGATGGTGCAGTCTAAGCCAACCATTTCATAGGATGACGGAGCGCCAGCGGGAGTCGCCAGTTCATTGTGCCGAGTGACCATATCTTGCCACCAGGCTTCTTTGACGTTGCGCTTCAGTTCGACGCCCAAAGGACCATAATCCCAGAATCCATTCAGGCCGCCATAGATTTCACTGGATTGAAAAAGAAATCCGCGGCGTTTACACAGCGAAACGATTTTATCCATCGAACTCATAATGATTTCCCGACTCTAAAATAGGGCTCTGTGGCCTGTTAAATATTGAACGCGTTCAGTGTTAGGGGTTGTTCTGTTTTTGTTCTAGTTACTGATCTGGGTTTGGGCTTGATTCTACTTTTCGTCAACGATCACCGCGTTGATCGAAAATGTTCTGGAGTTTTATCCGCTCGATGTGGATTCGGGTTGGTAGCGCGCGACAGCGATACGGGCCAACTGAGCGAGATCTTTAATGGTGCGAATGTAGGACCAGGGGGGCTTGCTAAGGATCGCTTGTACCTGCGGTGCGATCATCGGACTGAGTTCCACCAGCAAGTAGCCTCCAGGGACTAAGTGCTTGGAGGATTGCTCCGCTAGTTTGCGAATATCTTCTGTTCCTTCTGGACCTGACACCAAAGCACCGGTCGGTTCGAAATCACGAACACTCTTGTTCAGTTTCTCAAACTCCGACTGACTGATGTAGGGAGGATTGCTGACAATGATGTCCCAGCGAGCATCCGTTTCGTTGGTAAAAGCGGAGAGCCAATCCGATTGGCGGAAATCGATCCGATCGGCCACGCTGTGCGACTGTGCATTGCGACGAGCCACTTCCAGGGCTGCGTCCGAGCGATCCAAGGCAGTGATGCTCGCTTTGGGTAGATGCTTGGCCAGGGTGATCGCTATGCAACCGCTGCCAGTTCCTAAATCGGCAATACGAACCGGCAACGAGATCTCTTTAGAAACAGGACTCGCTGGTGTGCTACCTTCGGCAGCTACAGCATCACCTGTATCTGTTTGGTTTTTTTCCTGTTGGCTTTTAAGAAGATCGAGTACGGCGACGACCAAGTGTTCGGTTTCTGGTCGCGGGATCAAGACATCGCGCGTTACTTGGAAGGGAAGTGAAAAGAACTCTTTGGTTCCAACTAAGTAAGCGACAGGTTCCCCGGCAGCCCGTTTCTTTACCAACTCGCGAAACTGTGTTTTGATTTCCTCGGGCGGTTCTTCGGCAAACGCCGTGTAGAGCTCGATGCGCTGGCAACCTCGGGCGTGAGCCAAAAGCACTTCAGCATCCAAACGAGGGCTCTCCGACGCATGCTTCCGAAGAAAATCGGTCGTCCATTGAAGCAATCGACCTACCGTCCATGATTCGGCTTGCGTCACTCTCCCTCCTCCATACCTCCACGCAGTTGATCTCGTTCGTATTCTAAAAGCGCTTCAGTCACAGGACTGAAATGTCCTGCCATAATCTGATCCAATTTGTAAATGGTCAGATTGATGCGGTGATCGGTGAGGCGATTCTGCGGAAAGTTATAGGTACGAATTCGTTCGCTGCGATCCCCCGAACCGATCAAAGACTTGCGCTGGTCGGAACGCTTTTTGTTTTCCGCTTCGCGTTTCGCATCGTAGATACGGCTTTTTAAAACGCGAAGAGCCTTTGCCAAATTCTTGTGCTGGCTTTTCTCATCCTGGCACTGAACAACAATGCCTGTTTCATAGTGGGTTAGTCGGATTGCGGATTCCGTTTTATTGACGTGCTGACCACCAGGACCGCTCGCGCAGAACTTATCGATACGATAATCGTCTGACTTCAGATCGATTTCGACATCTTCCGGTTCGGCCATCACAGCGACAGTAGCAGCCGAAGTGTGGATGCGTCCCTGAGCTTCGGTTTCTGGCACGCGTTGCACGCGATGGCCACCGCTTTCGAACTGCAGTTCACGAAAGACCCCTTCACCTTCGAAAGCGAGAATGATTTCCTTGAATCCTCCCATGTCGGAGTGACTCACTTCCATGATTTCCACTTTCCAGCCTTTGCTTTCAGCGTGTCGCTTGTACATGCTGAATAAGTCGCCGGCGAATAGAGCCGCCTCTTCACCCCCCGTGCCAGCTCGAATTTCCATCACGCAGCGGGTGCGGTTGGCATCTTCACCGCCGATGGTGAAATCGAGAAGCTCGTTCCAGAGTTCTTCGCGTTGCTTGCGAGTCGTCTCGAGTTCCTCTTCGGCCATGGCCCGTTCGTCGGGATCGGGGCTCGCTGCCATCTGCTTCAGATCGCGGATGTCGTCGGACATCTTTTTGTAGGTGCGATACTTGTGAGCCAGTTTGCTCAGTCCACCATGCTCGCGCGCAGCATTCGCCATTTTGGTCGAGTCAGTTTGGATCACTGGATCGGACATCATCCGCTCCAGCTCCTCAAAACGTCCAAGTTTCTGTTCTAGTTGGTCTCGAATATTCATCGGCGTAGTTCGGCCTTCGGTCAAGGTGAATAGCGTTGTGCCGACATTGATCTGTCGGCTAAGAGAATCTCTTGAACGAAAGTCTTAAAGAGAACGATTGTAGGACGGCGATATTTTTAAGGAACACTAGGAGTAATGAAACACCCAGTCAGCCTTGATTATCTTTCTATCAACAATTGTCTATCTACCAAAAACGCCGTCGTGAACCAACCGGTGTCCGGAGTTCGCGACGGCGATCTGATTTGGAAAAAGCTGTGAAGAGCTACTTCTTCTTTTTGCTCTTAGACTGCAAGCTGGCGTAGGATCCTGCAGCGAACTTGGTCTGGAACTTCTCGATGCGGCCGGCAGTGTCAACGAACTTCAGCTTGCCGGTATAAAACGGGTGGCAAGCCGAGCAAATGTCGACCTTCAATTCCTTGCGGGTACTACGAGTCGAAAAAGTGTTACCGCAACCGCAGGAAACGGTTGTTTCCTGGTACTTGGGATGAATGCCTTCTTTCATAAGCGTCTCAGTGTAGAAGTCTTGTTATGGCTGTCTGGGAATCGTCCGCAAATCCTCGTGGAATACCAAGGATCTGCTGACTACGAAAAGTACGTCGAAAATTAAGGACTAGGAATCGTATCGGCCGAACTCGATCTTCTCAAGAGCTAATTCGTCTTGAAGGGCACACTTTAGGGTGGGTTTTGGCTTGAAGTTTGTCGCTTGGTTCCAATCGCGGTAAAGGTTCCCCCGTTTTCCTGAGCCAGCATTTGCAAGGTTTCTTTGCCGTCAGAACTGAAAATATGAATACAGTGTATAGGTGTGATTGCACCTAGTTCGTTCTGGTTGGTCTGTCTCAGCATGAAAATGGTGTTATCACGTAACTCCCCATCGGATAGCAGGAATATTGCGTCCGGACGAAACTCCATGGCAATACTTATGGCGCTGGCTGGCATGGTTTCAGGACC
>JBEGUT010000506.1:0-3842 GCA_041178745.1 Planctomycetota bacterium
AAGTGATATGAGCATTTTTTCAAGGGTATCTGACATCATCAACGCCAATGTCAACGACCTACTGGATCGAGCTGAAGACCCCGAGAAGATGGTCAAAATGCTGATCTTAGAAATGGAAGAGCAAATTGAGATTGCTCGACAAGGGATCGCCAAAGCAATTGCGGGCGAAAAGAAACTAGAAGCCAATCTGACAAAAAACCGCGACGAGGCCGAGGCTTGGGCGAAGAAAGCGGAAGCGGCAATGACGCGGGGCGATGAAGAATCGGCTCGTCAATGTATCTCGCGCAAACTAGAACATAACACGATTGTCGATAGCCTTCGTCCTCAATGGGAAAGAGCACGACAGACAAGCGACGTTCTCAAATCCGATTTGCGTCGCATGGAAGAAAAGCTCGATGAAACGATTCGCCGTCGCGATAGCTTGATTGCTCGACAGATGGCTGCCGAAGCTCAAAAACAGGTTCAAAGCGTAACACCTTCCCTCCATCGAGCACAGCGGACTCTCGCAAAATTCGATCGAATGGAGCGACGTGTCGAGGACATGGAAGCAGAAGCCGCAGCCATGAGCGAATTGTCGCAGATGTCAACGGAGTTGAACCGTAATGTCGAGAAAAAACAGCGCGATGCGGATGTTGAAAACGAATTAGCAGCCCTAAGAAACAAGGTTTCATCCAAATAACCACCTTGGCTCCTTCGGCAATTCCATCCGTCACAAGCTAAGTCATTGAGTTTACTTATGGCTCAAATTCGAAGACAACAGGTAGCGGATCCATGGCCCAGATGCAAAATTTCTGTCCCATCTGCAAACAACCAAATTCGGAACATCGAATCTGGTGCAGCTCATGTGGCGAACCGCTCCCTGTTTTCTTGGCCAATCCACAAAACACTGAACAAACCAAGCTGGCAACTAGAAAACAGCTTTACACTGCGGTTCTAGATGATATTCAAAACAATTCTACAGCTTCCCTTGTAGCTGGCGATGCTCAACAAGTCGTCGTCGATTACTGCCAACAGCAAATTGAATATATTAATGACCTGGAAGATGACTTACGCCGCCAAGAAAAGGTCTACCCAATTGCCTGCTCAGCGCATCGAGCCGCGACAGAAAATCGCTTTACATTAGCCCTCGATCTCCTGCAGCAGTGCCTAACTGAATCCCAGGGCGACCCCATTTTTCAGGAAGCCATCTACGAGGTTAGCGAGCGACTTAGGCAAAACGATCTATTACTCCAAGCCGAGAACCTCCTGACTGAGGCAAACGCTTGCTTGGATCTGTCAAATATCGACGAGGCACTGCGTAAACTAGAACGAGCTGAACGAATCGCCCCAAGTCACAGTCGCATCATCCCTGCACTCAGCGATTTCAGATCTCGTATAGAGTCGATGATCCGAGCTCAGGACACTGTGCCAACAGAGGAATTTGAATCTACAGAGCAACAAAAAGAAGTTGAAATTCCCTATGCTACGTTGATTGAGCCAACTTCTGCAGAAGTCGGTAATACACCTGTCGCTTCCGTGACACTGTTAGAAAACTCGACAACAGTAGAGCCTCAGAATCTACCTACTATCACAACTGCATTTGTCGAAGAAGAGGAAGATGTTCCGAGTCCATTGCATCGCTTGATCGAATCAGCTTCGCAGTGGTCGTCTCTATTGAAACCATTCCTACTGGACAACGTTGGCTGGTTTGTTGGCGTCTTTCTTGTCATTGCGGGATTTGCCGTCTTGATTGTGTCTTTCTGGGGAACTATTCAGAACAACCATCTTCTCATGCATTCGTTGGTTTATCTATCACTATCAGCAGCCACAGGACTCTTCTTCTCAGCCGCTTACTTCATGCGTTTACGATATCCCCAACTGGAAATTTCTAGCAATGTACTTTTGGTGATCGTTGCATTGCTGATTCCCCTCGTATTTGCATCTGCCGTACTTACGTCCTTGATCCCCTCGGCTCCCGCAGCAGGCTCGCCGCATCAGAACTCCACTCAGATTTCAGGGTGAAAGATGAATACTTCCGCTCTTATAATCGGTCTTTTATATGGCATGGTGACAGCAGGCGTCTGCTACGTTGTGTCGCTCGTTACCGCAGGACTTTTCGGGCGAACATTCTATAAACTTTACGCTCGCATCCTCATCGGCATCTGCTCGGTGATGCTTATCGCTCCAGGCCTCCAGTTGATCGCCACTCAAAACGAGTTTTTCGCAACTTTCGGTCTCTGCTTATCTCAGTATACCGTGATGGCTGTTCTTGGTTATGGAGTGATTCGCTTCAACCGAGAGCACTTAAAAAAGTCGGTTACAGAACGACCGACCTTGGCCTATTTTACCTTCGGCACACTCGCCTATGCGGCCATGATAACTCTAGGGTTCTTGCACTTGGCTATTGCGACCCGGCCTGGACTGATCGAAACTCCATCACAACATATACCACCTAGCCACTATGGCCCTCTGCTAGTGATGCTAGCCGCACTCGTTCTCCACACCGACTACAATCTTAAGCAGTCGGTCGGGGATGTTCGGCGTTTTAGCCAATTCACCTTCATTGGCTATGCGATCTCCTTTGCAGGGGTTGCTCTCGCAGCTATGCCCTATCTCGGAAATACATTGAGCATCCTGGGAATTACAGAAACCGACAGACCTTCATTACTAAACTTCTTCAGTGGTCAGACCCTTCTGCTCGCTATCTTTTTATACGGCTGGCTTGTTTACCGCTACGAATCCATTCCTCCTCTGTTCCTTCTTCTGCTAGCCATCGTTGGTGAGTATCACGTGCTGATAACACAGTGGTCTATTCAATCGCTAGGACCAGAATCCTGGGGTATCGCATGCTTACCACTCGCTGCGTTACTTGCATTTTTAGATCATTACTTTGCTACTTGGGATGCAAGAAAGCAAAAGGCGATCGCTCGAACTGCATTAGCCGAACTACCCGCCGGCAACACCCTCCGGTTCGCAATACCATTTCGTATTATCGCGATAGGCTTTGCCGTAGCCTTATTCTGCATCGCACTTTGGACTCGCTTCAAAGCCCCCGGTTACAACTCAAGTTATTGGCTAATTGCAAACTTTGGCATCTACAGCCTTTTTGTTGCCGCCATAGCTATCGCTCGAAAAACACCTTCCTTAATTTACGTCAGTGGCATTATTTTAGCGTTAGCTTTGACCCTGGGCCACGAGCCTCTTGATCCGATACGCTCACTCGCCATACTCGGTGCTTTAGGGGCCCTACTGAGTATTCTTACCTTCGCGAGTGAGAAAGTTGGACTTAAGACTCCATGGCGCACACCCCTTGCAGATTGCGGGCTACTGTTTGCTTCCCTGGCACTAATTGGAGTCGTTGCCAGAAATTACCTAGGAATGCCATCTATTCATTCCTGTGTTCAGAATATTTTTGATGTTGTTGCCCTGATCGGTGTAGCAATATCTTTTACCGTATCTGGCTATCTCTATCGATCGTCCTTACCTGTTTACGGCACACTCGTTGCATTAATCGCGATCAATCCAATTTTCAGCGCACCACTGTCACTGCTCACCGTTTTGACGAATCAGTACCTACAGCAAAAAATCACCAAAGAACATTCCGCCGCACTTGAATACCGTATTCAAATCTTTGGCTCGATTCCGCTGCCATTCGCAGCAACACTCCCCGATTTATTCATCCGACCATTATTTATCGGAGCCCTTCCGCTGGCTGTCGCTGGCTTGGCAATCCAAACAACATATATCCTTAATGGCAACCTCTCTCCATTAGTTCTTTTTGGTTCCTTCACGGCGGCCACTGCGTTAACGTTAGAAACCCGCATTTTTCGCCAGCCCTGGATCTATGTTCTCGCGATCGCCTC
>JBEGUT010000507.1:0-3837 GCA_041178745.1 Planctomycetota bacterium
AAGGGCGAATTTGACGCGAACCTCCAGGAGCTTCAGGAACTCTCGACATTTCTTTCTAACCTCAACTCGTCATACCCGACACGCTTCGCTGGTTCTTGGAAGGAATTTACCGGAGACCCGCATTTCAAAGCATGGATTTTTGACTTACCGAACCCTCCGGAAAGCAGTCCAACTTATCCTTATCAACCTGACGATAATCTTGGCTATCCAATGACTCGTGGCCTCAGTCGAACCTTCGCGCAGACTGCCAACTCATTTCCAGATTGGCTACTGTTTCAACACTACTATCCTTTTGATAACTCTCGCCTGGATACGGTGGTGAAGAAACACCTTCAAACGATTACGGATAAGGATAGTGATTGGATGAGACTGCTGGCCAACCCTGCATCACTCTCCCTATCCGATCGCCAGCAAGCACGCGACATCCTGAATACTTCTACCAATCAGATTAAAACCCAAATCCAAGATGAAATCGAACGACTTGAATCCGATATTGAAATGACGCGATGGCAAATGCATTATCGAGTCCACCGGCTTCTTCAACTCACTTCGCTTTCACTCTCGGATCGTCAAAGACTCTGGAAACTCTCACAGAAACCTTTTAAAGATCTTCCCGCGAAAGAACCAACTACCTCAGATCTTAAGCTATCCGAGACGGCACCCATATGGCTCGGAACGCTTTCGGCGGAAGCCTTGCTGATCAGTACGCTTGAGAAAGATCTCAATGTGATCGTACCCCCAACCCTCGACCAAAGCATTCAGTTCTCCGCTGATTCCCTAAGCCAGCTTACCCTCATGCGTACCGGATCGCCGGAGGAGTTTCCCATTCAAGTGCAGCGCTGCGATGGCACCATCCCTCCAGAAATGATTGAAATTACAGTTCAAGGCGCTGCGGAGGAGCAGTTAAAGCTTTCTCAAGCGGGTAACTCCATGCCTTGGAATAAACCAACCAAGGTAAGCCTGAATAACGGTCGGGCTAGTTTGAATTTATCAGCATTGCTCCAAGCAAACCCAGACCTACCGCAACAAATTTCGATTCAACTGACCCCTGTTGAAGAGTCTCCTGAAAATGCCATTAGCGAAGTTCGCAATTCGCACCCACTCAAACTGCTTTGGCCATTATCGAATCAATTCCAAATCTATGCAGAAGTCGATGACTGGAAACCTATCGACCTTTCCCAGGGTCGACCACTCCTTGGTGCAGCTGTCAAAAATGCGGAAGGTGCCCCGGCAATCCTCTCCTACCAACTGTCGATTCACAACGAAAGCCAACTCAAGAGAAAAGCTTTAGTTCAATTCTATCGTGTCGGCGATATCGGAGTGGAAGTTAAAAACCCTGGATCAAATCGCAATAGGCAGGGTGAACCCTATATTTCTGAGCAAGACGCATTACGATTGCTAAAGCGATGGCAGCGTTTACTCAAACAAGACATGGAACTCGACTTCCCAGCCAATCAAACAGTCACGGTAAAACTCCCCAGCACATCTTCAAACGCCGGGGCCGACGGTGACGGCGATACGAAGGATAAGTCAACCGACTTTCTTGCTGTACCCAACGGTCTGCTCTGTACAGTTACCGAATTGGATCAAGATCGTCGTCCTAAATCGACCTCTGCCTGCTGGATCTCGTTCGACAGTATCGATCCTATCGATACGCAATACAAATGGTTCCAAGAGACCAATCTGTTTCGATATGACACGCAACGCAAAAAACTCTACTTCAGCGCAACCCCAACGGAAATTGTGACGCGAATCTCTGGAGTCGAAAACATACCTATCCAAATCGAACTACAGCCCGTAGGTCAAACCACCATCAATAAGTCGCTAGAAGTCGAACCTCTAGCCAACAGTCTTGCGGAAAGAGAACTTCCCGTGAGTGATTTTGCAGACCAGCCATTTATGGTTCACTTAAAACTGGGAGAATTTCCCCGCCAAGCCTCCTACTCCTTTACCAATGCCCAATCCGATGATCCGCAGCGCGATCCGGAATTGACAGCGTTTCTTGGCACTCCATCCATCGTACCTTCAACTCCGTCGCCAAACGAAGAAAAGAGCGATCCGAGCGTCTCGAAAGGAATCCTACTACCGCTCCCACAAAAAGAGGGCGATAGCATCCAGCGCTGGGTAATCGACACTAATGCCAACCTTACCAACACAAATCTACAAGTCGAGATCGATGCTGTATTTCCTTTCCTTCAATCCTACGTCGGCTATACGATTCGCAATACAACCAGCAATGATCTTAAGAAGAACGAATTTTTTTACGAACCCATAAGTCGCCGATTCAATGTACGTGTGAACTCTGACGGAAAACTGGACGTCCAACATCAGGTCGAAAAATTGCAAATCAAAACAGCAGCAAAACTGTTATTTGAGGAAGAGGGTGAGTATCGTATCGATCTCTATCAGGGTCCCTGGTCCGAAAAGAATCCGGTGACTGTCGAGCAACTCGCAAGCCCAAATGACTCAAGAATGATCATATGCGACAAGCAGGCTCCGGCACCGCTTAAAAATGGAATCTTACTCAGGGATTCAGAGGGCAAGATCATTCAGCCAGGAACCAAATTGTTTCGAGACGAAGAGTACATCATCGAAATCTCTCCCACTGACCGAGGGCCCGGAGGTAGCGGTGTTGGGATTGCGGAAGTCGAATTCGGTTTCGACCAGGATTATAACCAGGAATATTCAGAGGATGAAAAATTTGATCCAAAAATTAAACCTCGCAGCGAAGATGGTAGCCGCTGGACAGCCAGCTTTAAAGCCGAGCAGAACACCCTTCGAGTTGTTGCCCGTACCATCGACCATGCCAACAATAAAGAGGATCGTAACTGTTCGGAAAAATATGAAGTAGTTAAGCGCAAAGAATCTAAAGATAAACAGGGCAACACTCCGAACGCCAAGCTATACAACCTTACCGTTGACGTTCGCCTGAGTTTTGGTGATCCACCTTCCAAGCCCGTTGAACTCCAACTGGAAGGACAAACCGTGTCGTCACAACCCAATTCTCACACTTTCCAGTTCGACAAAATTCCTGCGGGCTCGTATAAAGCAACTGCCCGTACGATGGTTGGCTTTGACGTCCTTGAAGTGGTAGAGACTATAGAGGTCTCCGGTAAAGAAACCTCAATCCTGAAGCAACTCAAATTACAAAAGAAAAAACCACCAACGCCCTAATCCATCACGGTAGCAAGCATTCGATATTTACTCGTTCGTAGCCACCTTTGGTTCTTTATTTTTTTCGAGGTCTAACGATAACCATCCGAATGCTCTTCCGGTGTTCTTTCGACCCTGAAGAGTTTCCGGAGCATCGGCCGAAAATAAAGTTAAACCATCTTTGGAGAACCTGAGATCTTGTACGACCGAACCTCGATGAGCACCGATACTAAATAGTTCGCGAGCTCGCTCATCGACACTTGGACTAGCAAACCATGTCGTTAAATTACCGCTTTGAGTACCTACAGCAATGGTGTTATCTACCGGAGAACAGGCCACGGAAGTGATGTTGGAATCCATTCTGATGTCGCTGAATGCCTTCTCATTCCCAATCGCCTCGCCAGCTTCTGGATCATGGAAGGCCAAGTTCCTTGAGCCATGCTGCGTCAACAGATACCACTTCGATTTCTTACCTTCATCTTCGCTCAGCACCTCTTGAAACCATTCAATTCTTCGAACGTCACTCGGCTCTCCCCCAGATGCATTCAGTTTGAACGCTTTCTCAGCCAAATCGCTTCGCTGGATGATCTTGGCATTGCCCTGAGAATCAGATAGGGCAAACACCGCCCCTGCGGGTTGCCAACTGGCGTAATGCATACCTTTCCACTCGGAAAGCCTCTGACC
>JBEGUT010000508.1:0-3836 GCA_041178745.1 Planctomycetota bacterium
CTTTGAAGTTTTACTTCTAGTAACGCCAGCGAGTTGAATTTAACAACTCGCAAGTCGGAATGAATGATGGTGGCCATCAAGCGTTTGCCAATTTCCTTTTCGGATTCCAGGGCGTTCATGGAAGAGCTCCTAATTTCTTAGTTGAATTCGATGTTACGGTTGTCGTTAGGCTACAAAAAATGTTGCTATTATTTTTTCAAAAGCTGGGCAAATCATCGCTGCTTACTTTTACCGCAGTGCGGCTCTCTGTGCCGCGGATAGATTTCCATCGAGCCTTGCAATGGGCGGTTTGAAGGCATGGCGAACGAGCGACTCCGGAAAGAAATGATCAATTGTTGAATCGAAGTAAAAAGCCAGGAGTTCTCATCCTTCGATGGTTCAACCTGACAAAGTATGGGAAAGGCCTAGTCGGGGATAATCGATTGGAAGTGGGTAGGATAGCGAGTTCCTCGAGAAGCGGTATGGTTTTTGTGTTTCCCTGGAGGAGGCGATGCTTGGGGAATCGAAAGGGTTAAAGAAAGATGATATGGCCCCCGTTGCGGGGGTGTTGGGGTTGTCCGAAAGGGGTTCTTGATGATCCTAGACTCGATAGAACCGCTATTTTAGAAGCAAGGCTAGTCTAAAGGGGGCGATTGCTTTAGGATTTTGGGGTCAGCGTTACTTCTTTTAGGTTTCTAGGATTGTCGTTGTCCCTCGTTGGATATCCAAGCGTTCTCCTGTTCACTCTGATGGGCATGAGGGGAAACGAGCGACCGTAGGTGGTGGGGATTCTTTCTTAAGAGAAATCATTCGCTTCGAAGGGTGGGAAGATCGGAACGCGATGGGGTTTATTTTTAGCTGACGATTCGCAAAAGGAATTCGAGAGTAATCAAACACATGGCGGCGGTATTCCCGGTCAAAGAAATCATCTCTGGGCCCAAGTTAGTGCCTCTTTCATCCGACAAGAAGTTGACCGGTGCCACGATCGCATTTCTTGCCAAGTTGCTGAGTGGTTTCACGGTGCGTTGGGTGAATTGTGCCCCAGATACTTGCCAACGGGTCTACTTTGCAAATCACACTAGTCACTTGGACGCGGTGGTGCTCTGGTCAGCGTTGCCTCGCGAACTAAGGGCATTGACTCGTCCTGTTGCTGCGAAAGATTATTGGGGTAAGACCGCTTGGCGGCGTTATTTGGCGAGTTCCTTTAACGCGATGCTGATCGATCGCCACGAGATCAAAGTGCATCAAAGTCCTGTTGATACGATGCTGCGCGAAATCGGCGATGTTTATTCGTTGATTGTCTTTCCGGAGGGAGGACGCAACAGCGATGGCGATATGGGTGAATTCAAAAGTGGTCTATATTATTTGGCGAAGAAGCGTCCTGATCTGGAACTTGTTCCGGTTTATATGGACAACCTCAATAGAGTCTTGCCACGCGGTGAGGTGTTACCGGTTCCGCTGCTAAGTTGTATCACGATTGGCAATCCGATCTATTTGGAAACGGGCGAACCGAAGGCAGAATTTTTAAAACGAGCGAGAGAGTCGGTACGAAAGCTAAAGGATGGCTAGTGCCGTTGGTATTGAGGTTGACTCGTAAAGAATTGGCTTGAGAAATAAGAACGAGTGAGTAGGTAGATTGTATGGGGCATATGTTTTGGTTACTTGCTCAAGCTGTAGAGAAAACAGCCCCCGAAAAATCAGCTTCTTCTGGGCTTCAGGTGGATTTGCCGAAAGTTTCCGCTGATGTGACGGAGGCTGTTCAAGCGTGGCTGAATTTGCCTACGAATATTTTGTTGGGTGTTGTGCTTGCGACGTTGGCGATTGCGACAGCAGTGAGTCAATGGTTGCAGCGAAGGCCACCGGACAATATCAATCCAGCGTTGATTCGACGTTTTGATTTGCGAGTGCGCGCATGGTGGTTGATGTGCGCGATTTTGGTTTTTGGTTTGTTATTGCATCGAATCGGAACGGTGGTGTTGTTCGGGTTTGTTTCGTTTTGGGCGTTGCGTGAATTCATTACGATGACACCAACTCGGCGTGGCGATCATCGCGCACTCTTTTGGGCCCTCGTTATTTTCACGCCATTACAATATGTTTTGATTGGACTGGGACGCACCAGCGGTTATTGGCGGGACGGTAGTCCGGTGGATTTTTATGCGATCTATAGCATCATGATTCCGGTGTATGCATCTTTGTTTGTGCCGGCTCGTATAGCGATTGCTGGGGATCCAAAGAAATTTCTGGAGCGGTCGGCTCAGATTCAGTTGGGATTGTTGATTTGTGTTTATGCTCTCAGTCACGCACCAGCGCTACTCGATTTGCGTTTGTTCCGAAGCGATGGTACTCGGTGGACCGGCAGTAACGCAGGTTTACTATTTTTCTTTGTGCTCATTTGCCAATTGTCGGAAGTGTTTTTCTGGCTTAGCGGTCAAATGATCGGTCGGACGGTGATCGCCAAGGATATTTCCACCAGTAGAACATGGGAAGGATTGCTAGGGGGTGTACTGGCAACCGGTTTGGTGGGCATGTGGTTGTGGTGGGTGACACCGTTTGAGATTTGGGAAGCAGCTTGCTTATCTATGGTTGTTGCCGTCATGGGTTTTTTGGGTTCGATGACGATGAGTGCGATCAAACGCGACCGCGGTGTAACCGACTACGGCAGCTTGGTGCTTGGACACGCTGGAGTTTTGGATCGAATCGATACGCTCTGTTTTGCAGCACCTGTTTTTTATCACCTCACTCGTTTCTTTTTCTCACGGTAAGGATTGCCGATGCGGTTGGTAGATACGCACTCGCATCTCAATGACGACCAGTTGGTCGGCGATATCGAGGGAGTCATAGCGAGGGGGAAAGAGAATGGAGTCGAAGCGTTTTTAAATGTAGGTACCACGCTGCAATCGAGCGTCGAGGTAGTGCAGACAGCGAGTCGATATCCTAGTGTTTGTGCTGCCGTAGGTATTCATCCCAACTATGTGCATCAGGCTGAAGAGAGTGATTGGGCGACGATTGAAACACTTTCCGAAAACCCACTGGTCGCGGCCATCGGGGAAACGGGCTTGGATCGATATTGGAAAGATGCACCCTGGGAGTTACAGCTGGAGAGTTTTGAGAAACATTTTCAGTTAGCTGCTAAGCGACGATTGCCACTTGTGATTCACATGCGAGAGTGTGAAGCGGAGATGGTAGAGTTTCTCGGAAAAATGCAAGGCAAGTACGACGCCCGTGGTGTGATGCATTCGTTCAATGCGTCCTGGGATATTTGCAAAGCTTGTCTTGATCTGGGAATGTTTATCAGTTTTGCAGGGCAGTTGACCTATAAGAAATCGAGTGATCTGCGAGAGGTCGCGAGCAGAGTGCCCAGGGACCGGTTATTAGTTGAAACCGATTCTCCTTATCTATCACCCGAACCGCTGCGATCGCAGCGTCCCAATGAACCGGCACGAGTTGCATTTACGCTGAAAGCTCTTGCCGAAACATGTGGTGTCTCTGTTGAAGCGATGGGAGAGCGAACGACTGAAAATGCCTACACTCTTTTTCCTCGCTTGGCGGTGGGCAAACAGCTGTAGTGCACCTAGAATCATTCGAGCTCCATGCTCTGCTTGAAAGTCTTTAATGTCTGGTTGATGTAGCGAATAGAAAAGGAATTATCATGGTTCGTACCGCGAGCACAATGTTGGCTCTGGGGACTAAAGCCCCTGAATTTTCGTTGCAAGATGCCCGGTTTTGGGGAAGTGGGACTGTCCCTTCGGTAGGTAGCTCGGATTTTACCGGCAAGCCATTGCTCGTGATGTTCATTTGCAACCATTGCCCCTATGTGAAGCACGTTGCCTCGGAGGTTGCTAAGATCGCTGCTGATT
>JBEGUT010000509.1:0-3835 GCA_041178745.1 Planctomycetota bacterium
TTTCGCTAGAACTCCTCGCATTCTCTTGATGTAGGTTGCCCAAGCATCTTTAACCTTCGGGCTCATCTCTCCATTTTCCAGCTCACTGCTGACCATGTTCTCCAACTCTTGCAACCCTTGCATCCGCATGCGATTCAGAGCCTCTTCGATCCGCTGAGCTCCATCTGCATCGCGTCCCGCCACATGCAAAATCATGTCACCGTTGATTCCCACGTTGACTCGTGCATAGAGATATTCAACCTCCTGAACCACATCGACGATTTCTGAGTAAAAGCTCTCTGGAATTGTTCCTCGATTTTGCTCCAGAAGTCCGAGCGCTAAATCGCGAATCGGCTCCATCGCAATCGCTAAACGTATCGGCTCCTTATTCGCGTTGATCAGTGTGACCAATTCACTGCTGTCACCGCGGCGAGAAAACATGCGGCGAAGCATACCGCTGGTGCCAACCATCATGTTTTTCTCTTTGGACTGCACGACACGAAAGGGGGACTGCACCAGCATCCGGCTGCGCATCCCTGGAGAACGATCCGATTCCTCAACTTCGCTGAACATTTCTTCGTTCAGGTCGGCAATATCCATCGCTTCGCTCGTGTCGATCGACAAGCCAATCTCGGGCCCCTCTGGCCCCGGTAATCCAATCGCTCCCCAAATCGATTCGATCTTGGTTGGATCCATACCGATCTGTTCTTCACCGGCCGCAGATAGCACTTCCCAGGGAACGATCTCCAAATCTGGATTCTTCTTCAGACTTTGCATGTCGATCTTCATCGCGACCACTGCATCGTCAGGAATGAAAACCTGCTCGGAGGACTCCTGTCCCCTCAAATTGGCACCAAGTACTGTGGCGACCAAAACACAAAAACCGCTATTCACCAACAACTGATGCAATCGGAAACGTAGAACAGGTCGATCGGCGTGCATAACTAAATCTCAAGTTTGTGAACAGTGGCAGAAAAAAACGCTACAGCAAGAATTAAATTTTTAATGGCGGACGATTCAACAATCGCCAATTTTTTAATTAGAGCCTTTAAGATAATGATCGGGAAACTCTACTTCATCTAAACAAGATTGAAAATTGGGATATTTTCCCAACTTTCACATAATGGAGACTGCTCGCATTAGCAAACTCCCTGCTTCTTTTTTCCGCTTCTTTCAAAAACTAAGCACACACCCCCGAGCGCTACGGCATCTGAAACAACGCCTTATCTGATCGCCAATGGAAACCTAAAGCATTCCCATCGCCGTTCTCAAAACTTTTGCGAAAGCTCAATGTGCGGAGCGTAGGCATAATCAACGGGCCTGTATCGTATCGCCAGTTCCGGTGTATCGATCTTTCGATGATTTTCAAATCGCGAAGTAAGCAGACGATCTAGTATCCCTGCACTTAACATCGTTCGTTCGACAGGATAAGTTGGCACGCCGGTATGGAACATCTTTTCGATCCCCTTCAGCAAAAAGGCAAAATGAGGATGTCGCGGATCGGTACGTTCCTCGACTCGGGTTGCAAACAGATCGGCTCCTACAGGCTTCACTGCCGCGCAGATCCCTTGAGCCAATCCCTGTAACATTAAGACCGGAACTGTCATACCATCTCGATAACCGATTAAGAAGGCAGCACCATCTGCGACGGGCGGCGAAGCCAACAAGGCTGCCCGATCCGTCCCAGCAACTTTCAACGCAGCATCCAGCAGGTCGACGCGTATCACCCCTTGTTCAATCAATTTACCGATTTCGCTGGTCGGTAAACTCTGCACCCATTCCACCCCCTGCTCTGCACCTTGGCGGCGTTCCAAAATGCTTTGCAGAAAATCAAGTGTGTGGAATCCATAAATATCGAGCCCCGAATAGCCGATTCCGATAGCGGCTTCTACCTTGCTACCGAAGGGTAGCGTCACGTCAGGACTGCGGTAACCTACTGGCAACGACGATCCTGCCATCCACGGAACATTCATTTCCTTGGCTCGATCGTACATCCACTTTGCATCCTCCCACTGAGGACCTGGGTGCTTGTCATGAAAAATCGGAACTACTTTGCCCCGCTTTGCAAATGTATCGGTGATCTCTTTAAACAATCGCTTGCGAGGATAGAGATGCTGCTCTTTCTCGTTCCATGGATAATCCCCATGTTCGCCTATGCACAATACTCCATCGACTGCAACTTCATCCGTTCCCAGGTCGATAGCCTCCTGTATCGTTTTGCATAAACGAAAACCATGCTTTTCCGCCAGATTGCGAGACATGTCATCTTCTGGAAACTGATCGACATACAGCGACACCATTTCCAGATTCGGGCCTGGGCCCCCATCTTGATTCCATCCGTCGAGTATCTTCCCGATAATAACATCTGAGTGAGAATTATGACGATAGATCGTTACCACTCCCGCAACTCGCTTCTTGGCAACCGAACGATTTGCGACAGCCCCAAGTAGTGGTTGGCCTTGCATCAACATTGCAGTCGACATAGCAGCCGCACTTGTCTGCAAAAACGTGCGACGATCGGTATAGCTCTTCATAAACTCCCCGCAACTTTCTTGATGACCAACTTGCGTATCAGATTATTCGCCCTGGGCGGAATTCCACTCGCAAATAAACTCTGTCACGATATTCCGCCTTAATCTACAACACACCAAATGTGCGATACGCTTCGACAGCCGTCATGCCACCGCGGATCGCATCGCGCACTTTGTTTTCTCCCAAGACTTTACCAAATGCCAATTCAAGCACTTTGTCTTCCACAGCCTTAGGAACAACGACCACACCATCACGGTCAGCAAAGACGAGATCACCCGGGGAAAAGACAACACCGTCAATCTCTACAGGAACGTCTACATCAATAACCCGCTGGCGATTTAAACTGTCATAGAGACACGTTGCTCGAGCGTAAACAGAAAACTCCATGGCACTGATTTTACTTACATCTCGTATGGCGCCATCAACGATCGCGCCAATGCACCCTCGGTTGCGAGCTGCCGTGGTAAGCAACTCACCCCAAATACCCGATCGCACCGAACCTCCTGCCGCTGCAATCAGTACATCATCTGGTTTGCAGGCGTCGACGGCTTGAAGTTCCAACTCATAGGGTCGCGGATCGATGTGCGCCATATCGGCCCAAAGCGTTGTCTTGCATCTTCCAACCAACAGCCCCGAATTGGAAGAGCCAGCCATCAATGGCAATGCGACTCGAGGCGATTGTCTTGTGTAACCAACTAGATCGAGTGCATCGCAAACAACCGCGGCGTATAAAGTAGAACGCATCTCCTGCAAGGAATACGGCATGAAACTCTCCGCTGTGTATCACTTATCGAAAGAAATATAATTCACCGAAACAGTTGTTTGATAAAATCCAATCGTTCATATTGCTTTTAGCGAGAAACAACTCGACACGCTGCGCTATCGTATGAACGATCTAGCTCTATGCTTCGGCAATATGCGGACGCCACACGATTGCGTAACTTGGCTCCGCAAACTCGCCTCATTGTCGGCCATGCCCTAAACCGAATCAACCCACCCTTGCCACTTCCCGAAAAGTGATCCTATGCGAATCGGAATCATCGCTCTGCTACATGAGTCTAACACTTTTATCAGTTATACGACTTCAATCGAACGTTTCCATGAAGATCTGTTTCTGCTCGGAGAAGCGATCGCCACAAAACTCTCAGCTAGCCATCATGAGATCGGTGGCTTCTTTATCGGGCTCGAAAAATATCGTAAGAATCTCAATGTGGAAGTGATCCCGATCGTCGCATTTCGCGCAACACCTTCGGGAGCTATCGCGACAGAAGCGATGCAGGAAATGGTTGACACCATTTTACAAGAAACGGAAAAACAATTGCCG
>JBEGUT010000510.1:0-3821 GCA_041178745.1 Planctomycetota bacterium
ACGCGTCGAAGGGAAATCCTACGTCATGCAAGATGGCGATATCTGCCACTTTTTATTCAATTGATTCGATGACCGAATTAAAAACATTCGTATCAACTCTTCGGTGATCCAACGACAAGTACTGCTCTCAGCGATGCACAAAAACGACGTGATGTAACTCGCTACTGCATGTCGTGTAGTTAGCGTTCAAGTTGAACAACCCGATCTACCACAATATGATTGGCTGACAACTCGGACAGAAATCCACGCCGCCCCTTGAGCCCCACTGGCTGACGTAAATACCGACGCAGATTGACTCCTGGCAGCGCCGAGACATAGGCAAGCGTATTACCTCGATCATCGCTTAAGGCATACTCGGGTTGCCCCGGGTGCGTGGCATGAACAGGCACCAACCAACCGGTCGCATCATACTGAGAAGCGTTGACCCAAGCTGTCGGAGAAGCAGGTGCAGCAGCCTGACCGGATTGCTCCGGTGCTGCTCCACGCCATAATCCCATGGCCGAATTACCGCCGAGAGCACGATTCTTTAGTTGAATAAACGCTTCAACGCGATCTAACAACAATCTCGCTTCACCTCGAAACAGCGGATCACCGCTTTGCGCGATTTGTTCTTCTAAGGAATTCCGAAAGGCTACCAAATTCCATTGCTCGATAGGCTTCGCCACAGCAGCCGAAAGTTCTAACTGTTGCTGCTGAAGCGATGGAGAAGAAATACTGACTGGAGCATAGGCATCAACACCCATCGCCGACTCAGAAGCTGAACTCGCCATCGTTCCGATACCATGCCATGACGACTGCTGGGGCCAGTCTCGCTGCGATCCTGATTCGCTATAGGCTGCCGTCGCAAATCGTTCGCTGCCAAAAGGTCGAAACGGTTCACGCGGATCTCTTTGATACGCCAACGAACCATCGCTCCGGTAATCTCGGCTAGCATAATCGAGCCTTCGATTTTCAAGTGTACCCTCCATCAAGTCGGGACTACGCCGCGCCAAGGTCGGCTCACCGCCATTGCGTCGACGAGGTCGCGGAAGCTCAGATGTCCTAGCTCGATAAGGCCCCAACTGCGAATCCTCTCGAGCATCGCCTGCCGATCCTCTTTGCGATGGACTAGGATTTGCAATGGGTCTCATATCATTCGGATCGACTTGGCCCGCCCCCTCGCCACGATGAAGGAAATCGGAAAAGATCCACTCCATCGGACTCACCGCTGTAGATGATTGCTGCTGAGGAACAGGACGGTTAGGTACTCGCGGTTTCGAAGTAGGAAATGCTTGCCACTGATCCCAGTCCACCTCTCCATCCGGCGATGGTCGAGGGTTAGGTCGCGAACTCGGACGCTGCGATTCAGAAACTGGTCGAGCAGCAACCGGTGACGTCGCAGATGCTGGCTGGATAGCCCGCATCTCACTGCTGTTGATGGAACTCGGCGAAAGCCTGCGTGGAGGCTTTGGAGCAGCGACCGGTTCATAGTTAGATGCGAGTTGCACTTTGCGGTCGATCTTGCGCGATGAGCTTTTAGCTTTCGAATCCACAACCTCTGTTGCAGAAGCGGTTTTTACGGCCGAATCATTTTGACCAGCCGAGGCCTTCGGATCACTAGAGGGCACGGCAGCGATCGAAATACCTTCAGCCACCTCATCGACAGCACCCAAATGTTCAATACGAACCCAACGCATTTCGCCTGCTGGAGGATCGATTCGATACCACAACTGCTGAGTCCCATCAGCTTGTGTTCGCTGCGTTTCATCTTGAATGTTTACCTTCGTACCAACGCTCAGTTGGCTTTGCCAGCGATAGTCGGATTGCTTTACCAAACTACCTACCCAACATACCGCCTGACCACCCACAATCTCAACTTCGCGGCCGTTGGGTAAAAGCTTCGTCTCTTTTGCTGATAGCCAGCAGTAACTTCCCAGCGGCGGCTGAATGGCAACCCAACCACTAGCATCACGATCGACTACCCAAACCCGCTCACCTTTCCTTAATTCCTGTGTAGCATAATATTCGTTGCCAGGACCGCAATGCACCGTTGCTTTAGCAGAGCGGATCACAGCGACCTCCTCGCCAGCAACGACCGTCCCGACACACAAAGCAGTGCTACAAAAAAGCCATACACAGACCAATAAGTTAGCGGTAAGGTGTTGGATGCTCGCTTGCCACCTGCAACACGATCGGTGATTCATGGATGAGGTTCCAATGTTTACGACGCAGTTCAAAAGTCGTGTGAACAAATCTCAACATGGCCCTAATAAACAAATCGCACTTCGGACGCAAGAGCAATCAACTCCCCTAATACCTCCCCCCTGAAAAACGATCAATACTATGGAATCCAACTGTCGAACCATTGAGGAAGTATCAAATCTATTGATCAAATTGCAGAAAAAGCTAGCACTCGCCAGAAGGCGAATCGAAGGATGCAAAAGAAAACTGCTAGCATCAATATCGCACTCGTCGATAAGAAGTTACCAAGGTCAGCTTGATCCGTGCCACCGCTTGTAAAAGTCTCTGGCAACTCGAGCGTGATCTAATCTAACATTTCGCTACAAGAGAACCATCACTCTTCTTGGTCGATAATGTTAACGACGCAAACTCAAACTTCGGCACCAAGACTCTACGATCGATCTGTGAAATGTTTGGCTGAAAGAACAGTCGATTATCTCATGACTCGTCGTGGAGCAGATGCATACCAATCATTGGCATTCGGGATTCACTTGGCATGGGGCTTCTGAGGCCTCTTCACTTTTCTTCGTCGCTTTCGCCGCAAGAACCTCCATAGCAGCCTCGATGTCACAAAGTGGCTTGCTAGAAGATGGCTCCGCCAATATTTCCGCTAGTGTCGTTTTGCTAAATGCTTCCTCAACCATAGCGAAAGAATTATCGACGCGGCGATGTAGCGGGCAGAGTACTTTGCCATGCGAGGAAATTCCAAGCGGGCACTGGTGAATTCGCTGTATAGGTTCGACGGCGTTGACCACATCCAGAATCGTCAAATCCTGCGGCAAAGAAGCCAAAGCAACTCCGCCTCCTATACCCCGTTGCGAACGAACAATGCCAGTCCGCGAAAGGCCTTGCAACACCTTGGATAAATATGCCTGCGGAACCTTGGTTGCCAGAGCGATCTGTTCTGTCGTGCTTGCTGCAGGAGAGCAGTAGGCCAAATGAACGACTGCGCGCAAAGCGTACTCGACAGTTTGTGAGAACATCGCACTTCCCCTACAAAATGAGTTCCGACTGCTTAACAGGTTACTATAGTCGACTCGGGAAGTGGAGGCCAATTGAGGGATCAATTAGGAGAAATCGATTTCAAGAATTCAACTTCGTAAGTTCCTGGTTTCTACAAATCCATATATTCGTCCAAAGCATCTCGAACCACCACCGAATTAGGGGCGACCCCCGTCAACCGGAGGAAATCTTCTTCCAGCATTTTGGCGTGCCAATCGGTCGTACGGGTTATGGATCCCGTGACCGGTAACGGCGACGACAGTTCCGAAAAGCTGATGACACTGCTTCGAGCGTCGACGACCCGGATTTGCTCGGGAGAAGCTTGCGTATTGAGCCATTTTTCGAAATTTTTAATGAACTTTGCGTCGCAAACGATCGTAGCACTCAAATTTTGGCCGATCGACTCTGACAACTCATGCAGCAACATTAATCGCTCGTTTTTACAGGCTTCCTGAAGGAAAGACTGAAGCACTTCGGGACAACCATCCTCAAGCGGTAGCGTCCCCGAATCTACCAACCAAAAGATTCTGCCAGTCCCTTTTTTCAAGGCCGAGGCGACCACAGATCTTGCCTCAGGACTATCCCCCAAAACCAAGCAA
>JBEGUT010000511.1:0-3818 GCA_041178745.1 Planctomycetota bacterium
TTCGCAGCTTGGAAGAACTAAGTTGACTGAACAGAATAGCCCACTTCCTCGAGACCGATTTTTCTTTGATTATAGTTTATTCCATAACACGACTATCAGCGATCCATCTATCGACGTTCAGCGATTCGCGCCGGGAATCGAGAAAACATTCCTCAATAGACTCTGTTCCGTAGAGATGCGAGTCCCGATGGGTGTTACTCTCAGTTCTTCACAGATTTTAGGTGGATTGCAATCGGAAGACACGGAACTCGGGAATATTGCTTTCGCATTCAAGGGCTTGTTGCTTAGTAGAAACAATTTCGCTCTTGCCGCTGGCTTGGGAGTTCAGACACCAACGGCACAGGACAATGTCATTCTTAACCCAACTGATGGATCAGAAGCTCTACGCGTCGCGAATAATCAAGCTCGCATACTTCCTTATATTGCCACTCTCCACTCGCACGGAGATTGGTTCTGGCAGAACTACGTTCAAGTAGATGCTGCCGCAAATGGGAACGAAGTTTTCTCAGGTGGACAGAAGGTGGGTGTATTGCAACAGCAGAATTACATTTATGTCGACTCTTCGCTTAGTCGTTGGATCTATAGAGACTTCCGCTCGCAAAGAGGATTGGCTCTAACTGGTGAACTTCATTACAACCGAACGGTTGGAACCTCAGATTCCTTTTCGACATTTCCCTTCGTCTTAGGAAACCCGGAGTTTCAAGCTGAGGTTATAAACCTCACTTTCGGCTCGACATATGTAATCGGCAAAACAACCGTCACAGCAGCTTATGGTACACCGGTTACCGACGACCGAGGTTTCGACGGAGAGTTTAGAGTTCTTCTAAATCGGTTCTTCTAACATCAACAGTTATTTCGTCACCCGGGCGAAGATTGGAATGTCTTGATCTTCGCTCGGGGACCAGAACTCGGGGGTCTGTCCTAGTTTGAAATCGCTCGGATCAATGAATATGCTGGAGTTTCTAAAGATTTCCGGAACTCTCCTGAGCGTATATTCATAAAGCTCTCTAGGGCTGACACGCTCATCACTGGTAGTGTCTGTGATATCAAAACGACTGGTTAGTCCCTCGAGTATGGCCTCCGTAAAGATCCCATGCGTTTTTTGTGGCGCTTCATGAGCTTTTTGAGATTTTTGCGAGGCGGAGATAATCGTTG
The DNA here is from genome assembly GCA_041178745.1 of Planctomycetota bacterium. Classification (GTDB taxonomy): domain Bacteria; phylum Planctomycetota; class Planctomycetia; order Pirellulales; family Pirellulaceae; genus JAFLCP01. The sequence continues at coordinate 1,156 of JBEGUT010000511.1, forward strand.
GACCAACTACAAGATCAGGGGTCAATGCCTTGACAATCTCAAGTGCGCCTCCCGAGTGACACGCGTCGATCAGCAGTAGCTTTCTGCAAGAAACTCCTGAGAGGGCGTTAAAGAGACTTTCAAATTCTAGTCCTCCATCTAATCCTCCAACGGGAATCGCTGTTTGCAACGCCTCAGACTCAGATACCAAACTTGTCCCTGATGTCACCAGCATAAAAGAGTTGGGGAGATTTGATTCAGGTGGCTTATCCCAAATACAACCGTGTCCCGAAAAGCTAAGTACCAGCCAATCATCAGGCTGGCATTCTTTTCCAATGGATTCGAGGCTAAGAAAAATATTTTCTCTTGTTGCTTGGGCATCCAACAAATCGCGAGCATTAACAACAAAAGCGGAACTTTGCTTTTGTAGCAATCTTCTCAGAGATATTGCATCACGAACCGTAAACTGCAGATCATTAGCAATTCTCCCTTTTCCTCCCTCGCTCAACTGCCGCGATCCGGAGTAATCTTTTATGCCGATGGCAAGCCCTCGTAACACGGGAGACGTCGCTTTCGCCTCACGCGTTATCATTTCTGCCTCGGAATCGCCACGGATTCCAATGCTATTGAAGGCTCTTGCGATGACACGATTATTACCCGATCGGAGAAGGCTCTTCGCGAGACGGCACGTTTCGGACTTATCAATTTCCGGATTTGACCAACTGGCTACTCGATAATCATTGACCCAAACACTCAGTTCCTTGGGTTCACCCACCAAGAGTGCATTTAACTCAGGCTCCAATGATGTCGTGATCAGAAAATGATCCTGGCGTTCTTCAATTGTCATGGCAACACGAGGAGGTACTAAATCGGGAGCATTAATTCGCTCCGGCGCAGTTCTGGATTGGGACAAAAGATCCGTCATTTTTTCCGGTCGATAGAAACGTGCTCGGGCTTCGGTACCTTCGACAAGAATTGGCGACTGGTCAAAGCCTGGGTTTAACTGCCATGCGACAAGACGTTCACCAAGGGTGGAGCAGTCATAGTAAAAATCACGCCATCTCCACCAGATCCACTCCTCGTCGTTAGCATAAAACTTCCAAATTGGCCGCTGAAGGCTTCGAGTGCTAACACCTTGAAGGAGTCGTCTTGTTTGAAATTGAAATTGCTCTCCAATCGCAGGATTATTTAGAACCTGTAATGCGTTGGCTAGCTCGACCGCCCGAGAGCGATAGAACATCTGCTCAATCGGCTCACCTTCATCCAATCCCGTTTCCCAAATGGGACTTCCGGGATCCATTTTATCAACCAGCAACTGACCATCTTGAATCTTAAATGATGCCCCCAACTCAGGGTGAAATTTCCAGGGAGTCAAAGAAAAGCAACAGATGGTTCCATCGCGACCACTTGTAAGAACCAGGCCGGATTCGGCTCGAAAATCGATACCGGTCACATCATCCGAGTGCCCGACCAACTTACGAATCAATTTGAGATCCAGGTTCTTCTCAATCGAAAAAACACTTGTTCCAAATCGATGGCCAACTAGGATAAGCTTCCTGTTTTCGTAAGTTACAATCTTATGTGCCGTAGCAATTTGATCCGTAGCCGTGATCAATTGGATCGGTTTGATAATGCCATTTGAAAAACGAATATTTAAATTCGACTCGATTCCGCTATTTTGTTCCAAACGAATATCTCGATCCAACTCTGACTTTACAACGGGGGCAGAGGCTTTTCGAAGTTGCCGGTTACTTAGGTCGAATACGAAATAATCGGCTCCATTTTTCCACCCGAACCCCATGTCACTCATCCACATCACAGAATCGATCTCACTTCGAACACGCTCGCTTAAGCTGTCCGGTCGGATCTGATCCTCGCCCAAGCTATAACGGCTTAGCCTTTTTGATTTATCCGTCGCAACGAGGATCGTTTCCGATTTTGGCATCGTCATGGTAAGGACTCGCTCTCTGCTACTTATCTTCTCGATAATTCTTTGCGTTCGAGGCGCAAGGTCGAGTAGTACCAAGTCGGCGGTAGGGGTACCTGATTCCAACTTCCGTCCAATCCCGTAGATTTTCTTATTGGGCGATACCGCGAGCGCATCAAAGAGGAGAGACTTCGTAGATTCCTCCCATATAACCTCAGAGACGCTCGTACGACCATTCCACTTTTTGATATAGTTCTTTTCCGATTTCAGGTTGCGACTGATAAACAGGAATGAAGCTTCTTCGAGTGGTATTGCTGAATAGATACTTTCATCTGCAGGCGTAATTATATTGTCTCTATCTTTGAAAATACCGTTTTCAAAAACTATTACTCGACCGTCAGACAACAAGGCCGAGCATCCTTGGTTATTCGGTAGGATCGAACGTACATACCGGTACCCATCCTCGCGCTCTTTAACGATGATCTCAGCCTTTTGTCCTGTCCAGAAAACGAGTCCTCCTCGGACGGAACCATACCAGATATCCCCGTTTTCTGCGTACTGAATTTCACATATCGCATTTGCAAGAGAAAAATTACTGCGAATCATCGCCCCAGTCTGCAAATCGAATTCACATACCAAGGATGGTCGCAGCCCAATTCCACCTATGGCTAATCGTGTACCTTGTGGGTTGATGGCTATCGTCAAAATATTCCCACGTTCCTCCCGCGAGGAAGGCCAACGATAGATTTGGCAACTT
>JBEGUT010000512.1:0-3799 GCA_041178745.1 Planctomycetota bacterium
CGTTATCGCTATGTTGTTTATGGTAATCGCCACATACTTGTCTGATTTTAAAACTACCGACTAAATCCGTTAGACCATGCCCAATCAGCTTATCGGCCGATCCAAACGTTGGCACGGCCGTAAGCGGTCGGTGTAGTTAGCATTAGCATTAGGCCCCCTCAAGAGATAGGCTGCATTGGTGCGGTCTACAGAGTTTAGGCTGATCCGTATAAAACCAAGTTCTGTGCTTCTGAAACACAAGCATGACACCGATTCAACTCCAATGCGTTCTTTCGATTGCCCTTAGTGTGGCGCTGCTCTTTGGATGTGCTCGCTCGCCGGGCCCGGTCGGCGGCAACTATCCGGCGGTGACACCTGAGAGATTAACAGGCTCGACTTCTTCCCACCGAACTGGGCAACATGATTTTGATTTTACGTGGACATTTGATGCAACTTCTTTTGTCATTGAAGGAAACGCTATCCCGACGGACTTGATCGCCACCATGCTCGGTCCCGATGAGCAGGCAACGAAGATCGAGGGTACATGGGAAATTCAAGATGAGATCATTCGCTTCTTCGTAAACACGAAATCCTCCGAACAGGCGAGAGAGTGTTCGATGCCGATCTACAGTACCGGGCCAATTCGAATTGAAACGTCGGAAGCCCAATACGTCTTCTGATCAGCACAGAACAATCCGTTGCACACGGAGCCGCGGGCCGCGCGATTTCTGAAGTCCAAGTCGTTCGCCGCGGCCCGGTGAACGGTGATCTTCGTCCATCAATACCGAACGTAACTTAAAAGTACAAGAGGAAACAACGTGAACAGCCCTTCGCTCGAAAGATTGATCGTCGTGGTTTGCTCAGGAATGCAATCGCTGATTTTCGCTGTCTTCGTCCACTCGATAATGAGCAATTCGCAGCCTATCGGTCTTGGGTACTGGCTGGGATTGGGTAGTGGACTGGCATCGTTTCTTGCGTTTTCCAATTTGACAACATGCGCAGCTTTTGGTGCAAATGAACGGGTTCTAAAGTTTTGTAGGTTTACTACACTGTTGCCGTTGATCATCTTTGGTGCCTTGTTTGCGATTGGCTCGGCTTATTGACAGCTACGCCCTATGACTCTGGGGCATTGGTGATAGGCTTGGCCTAAGATTCGTGTGCAGAGAATCGACGAAATCGGCTAATGATGCCCGTTTCCGGGCACCCTCCCCAAATCACAAATTGCATCACACCTCCACCATCACTTTCGCTACGCGGGCCGCTTTAGCGAAATCATCCTCGGTGACCAGCAGGTAGCTCTGCTGTGCGATGCGTGGCGAGTTGCCAATCGAGAAGCGGACGACATGCAGCGGGAACTCACGCTGGAGTTCTGTTTGCCGGCTGGTGACTATGACTGGGCACATTTGGCTTTGTTAATCTGGCCCCATCGCGTCGTACGCGCCGCCCACAAGGATCGCAGCATCGCGATCGCTCACGGTCTTGATGTAAATCTTTGGCACGAAGTGAAAATCAAGAACACAAGCAAGACCTGGCGCGTTACAGCGAAGGTCGAATGGCAACCTCGTGAACTTTCCGAGAAGGAGCTCGATGCGATCGTTGCCAAGGTGAAGATTGGCGCGATTGGAAGCGACAACGCGGCCCAAGCGGAGGTCGTGAATGGCTAAAAAGGTTTCAAAATCAAAACGCAGATTGCGGATTATGGTTTCCTCAACCGTCTACGGAATTGAGGAAATGCTCGAATCGATCTACTCGTTCCTGAACGTTGACTATGACGTTTGGATGTGGCATCGTGGCACTGGCGCATTCCCAGTGTTTTGACTTCGCCTACTCCCGTTAAAGGTGTCGGCGGGGGCAATTCATTCAGGATGTATTCACCCCCGACTCGGGTAGGCACCGGGAACCTACGCGCAAGTCGTGAGATCAACACGAATTTTGCACTCTCGCGAAATCAAATGTCCCACCAATTCGAACTCGTTGAGTCATGGCCTTGTTCCGACACGGTACAGGCGAATCGATCCGTCTTCGCCACCAGAAACCAAGATTTCGGAATCTTCAGTCCAATTCAAGTGAGTGACCTTGTCACCGTGGCCGACCAATAATTTCGCGTTGTCTGCCTTCAACGGGAGTTCAAAGACCTCAACGCGATCCGAGGGTACACCTCCACCCTCGACTGCTAACGCGAAAAAACGACCATTCGGCGAGATCGCAAGTCTACTTGCACGGGTATCCTCGAGAATCGATTCGCGTCGCCCCTTCGCAACGTTACAGATCTCTACTTTTCCTCGCGAAGTTGCGATAATCAATCGGCTCCCGTCATGATTTAAAGCAATCGCTTGGGGATCCCAATTTCCGTCCCCCGTATTGAAGGTACGGTGCTGTTTGCCCGATTCTATATTCCACACATAGACATCTCCTTTGGACCGATGAGCAGTCGCAACCCACTGTTTGTCTGCACTGATCGCCAAGAGCGTGATCTCGCCATTATCACTCGCAAAAGGTTGGCGTGAATTCGTAGTAAGACTTACCACCTCCAGTCTGGTGGGATTAAAAGTCGATTCTGTTTCGCTTACACCAATAACTACTTCTGTGTCATTCAACCAACCCAACACCCGCGATTGCCGCTGACCTTTGGTCTCTTGCAACTCTACCGGACTTCCATCTGAAACATTGATGATGCCGAAGCCAACGTCGGAGATCAATCCTAATCGATCGTCTTGGGGGCTCCAAAAAACTTCCTGAGCGTATATTTTAGGTTTTACCGACAACAGCATCTTGCGACTTGGCCATTCCCACACAGTGACCATGCCATTGCCATCGGCTACAGCAATCCGTTTACCCGTGGAGTCCGCTGCAACTGACCGAACCTCTGGTGGTACCCCTGGCTCCTTTCCGGGCCCTTTGAGTGGACGTGGTAAACGAATTGTCGCTTGCTCACACCCGATGTTTGTGTTCCAGATTCTGACGAAGTTGCGATCCCAACTTACGAGTAGATTTCTATCCGGATGTGGCAGGATCCCCATGATGCTGATAGCTCTCCCTATGTCCAGCGACCAGATCGGTGATGTCGAAGTGTTATCGGGATCATCAAGGCCGTTATAAGCAACAATTCTTTGCGCGAAAGCAACGATGAGTTGCTTTCCGGTATCATCGAATAGCACCGGATAACTGGCCGCTTCGAGAGCGTCCTTGTAACTGCGAATCATTTCCCCTGTTTCGACATCCCAAATCCTAATTTCACCGGAGTAAGTTGACGATGCCACGCGGTGCGCCTCGGGGCTAAATGCAACGTGACGAACGTTGTTTTCTCGGATAAAACGAACTTGCTTGGCGCGCTTGACATCCCAAATGTTGATACCATCCATCCCCCCGGAAACCAAATATGCCCCATCCCGACTGTAGGCTATCGATCGAACATCCTTCGAATGATCTGTGATTGCCTGAACGAGTGAGCCTTTTTTGATATCCCAGATCCTTACCAAGCGATTCTGTCGGTCGTAGTTATCCATAAATTCAGAACCTGTGGCTACGAACTGACCGTCGGGACTCCAGCTCAAGCAGGAAATATCATGATCCGAAGGATTTTTTTTCACCGCTATCTCATTGATTAGTCTTCCGCTTTGGATATCGAACAACCTCAATCCGGCATTTGATCCGGATTGTGGGCCTCCTGTAGCCAGGATGCGGTTGTCCGGACTGATCGCCATAGTTCGAGTTTCTCGAATCTCCGAGAAAGACCTCAGTTTATGCCCAGAATTGAGATCCCAAATTGAAATCTCACGATACGGGTTGCCCGACTTGGATCGCCCCGCAGTGAAAGCAA
>JBEGUT010000513.1:0-3788 GCA_041178745.1 Planctomycetota bacterium
TTCGTGACGGCCCCTGCTGTGATTTTCCCGTCGTTGCGAGCTTGTTCAATCGCATCTAACGCCACTTTTACGTCCGCTGTAATCGCCATTGCAATGATCGCTGTTGTATCGAAGGAAATAAAGGAATCTGTTGTTTTAGTAAATCGGCAGATTTGAAGATGGGCTAAAGTCTTGTCAGATTAATGTATCAGTGGTGGGGCTGTATCTAGCTTAAGTTGATCGAGAAACCCCGCAGAGTCGCAATAACTGTTACCTTGGTCGGAGGCTCAACCAACAACGTTAGCGATGGTCGAAAAGCTTCCACGCTGACAGCAGCAAGATAACGCTGTCGATCAAGATTGTTTCATCAAGAACGACAGCGTCGCGTAAAAAACGTCGTTTTCCGTTGTCTGGGTGGAGAAAAAGGGCATGGCCGCCAGAGTTAACTCGTGGCCTCTTCTTGGACCATAAGCACGTTCACCACTCCAGCCTGTTTTATCTCGTATCGACTTCGCCTCTCACCCTAACCCTTTGCGGACTTCTTAGCTACCTTCTTAACGCTAGCTTTATATCGTGTCCACTTCGCCCCTCACCCTAACCCTCTCCCCGGTGGGGAGAGGGGACGAGAAAATGCACACTACTTCTTGCGAATTAGGATCGGTTCTTGCGAATCAGCATCGGGCCGGCGTAGACAGCATCATCAGCGAGTTCTTCTTCAATGCGGAGCAACTGGTTGTACTTCGCCATACGATCGCTGCGGCTGGCGGAGCCAGTTTTGATTTGGCCTGTGGAAAGACCGACCGCCAAGTCAGCGATGGTCGAGTCTTCCGTTTCACCGCTTCGATGACTTGAGATGCTCGTGTATCCATTTCGCAGAGCGAGTTGGATCGCAGAAACGGTTTCGGTGAGCGAACCGATCTGGTTCACTTTGATCAAAATGCTGTTAGCGATCCCTTCGTTGATACCGCGTTGCAATCGCTGAGTGTTGGTGACGAACAGGTCGTCTCCAACAAGTTGAATGCGCTTACCGACTTTATCGGTAAGAAGTTTCCAGCTTTCCCAGTCGTCTTCCGAGCAGCCATCTTCGATCGAGCAGATCGGATACTTGTTGACCCAGTTGACTAAGAAGTCGACCATCTCAGGTCCCGAGAGCTGCTTGCCATCGATGCTGTACTTCTTCGAATTGGAATCGTAAAACTCAGTCGCAGCAACGTCCAAGGCGATAAAGATCTGCTCGCCCGCCTTGTAACCCGCAGCGCTGATCGCTTCCATGATCAAGTCGAGTGCTTCCTGATTGCTTCCAAGGTCAGGAGCGAAACCACCTTCATCCCCAACAGCTGTGTTGAGTTTGCGGCTATGCAAAACCTTCTTAAGGTTGTGGAAAATCTCAGTACCTGCTCGCAAGGCATCGGAGAAGCGTTCGAATCCCAATGGCATCACCATGAATTCTTGAACGTCCACAGAATTGTCGGCATGCTGACCACCATTGACGATATTCATCATGGGAGCGGGTAGGATGTGAGCTCCCACTCCACCCAAATAGCGATAGAGCGGTTGTTGCGTGAATGATGCGGCAGCTCGCGCCGTGGCGAGAGAGACTCCCAGGATGGCATTAGCACCGAGGTTGCTCTTGTTTGGTGTTCCATCAGCTTCGCAAAGGATGCGGTCGATCGCTCGTTGATCCAACGCATCCATGCCGATGATCGCATCTGCCAGTGGGCCGTTTACGTTCTCAACTGCTTTTGTTACACCTTTACCGAGATACACTTTTTTATCGCCGTCTCGAAGTTCCCATGCTTCGTGGGCGCCGGTGCTCGCACCGCTCGGTACAGCGGCTCGGCCAAAGGAGCCGTCAACCAGTTCCACTTCGACTTCAACGGTAGGATTACCTCGGCTGTCGAGGATTTGGCGGCCATGGACGGATTCGATCAAGCTCATAACGTTCCAGATTCCTGCTTGAAGATTTGGATACAATAAAATCAAAACTCGACGTATTTTGCTGAATCTCGATCGAAGTGCCTAGTGGATGTACACCCCTTGTATGCAACCAGAGAGAAACTTTTATGTTTACCGGCCTGATTGAAGCCGTAGGAACCGTGTTTTCGCTGATCCAAGAGCCTTTCGGTCTCAGAATCTTGGTCGAATCAGAGCTCTTTTTGCAAGATGCACAGAACGGGCAAGAGGGGGGGAATGCTTCCGCCGTCAAGCTGGGCGATAGTATTGCCATCAACGGCTGCTGCCTAACCGCCATTTCGATCGACGGAAAAGTGATCGGATTCCAGGCGGGAGAAGAAACACTGCGAAAAACCAACCTGGGTCAATTAATCGTCGGCAGCAAAGTCAATCTTGAACGCTCGTTGAAAGTTGGAGATCGAATGGGTGGACATTTTGTCACCGGCCATATCGATGGACTAGGGCGACTTCGAGATAAACAACTTCAGGGTGATTGGGCTTATTATTACTTCGATGTTCCCGAATCGCTTCGCCTGCATTTGGCAAGCAAAGGCTCCATCGCGGTGGACGGCATCAGCTTGACGGTTGTTGACGTCGATTCTCAAGGATTCTCTGTCGCACTGATTCCTCATACGTTGCAAGCAACTACACTAGGAGTTCGCAATGTGAATGACCAAGTGAATCTCGAAACAGACGTCCTCGCAAAATATGTCGCGAGGCAATTGCAGGGGCGATAAGCAAGCGATTCTGGAGAAAGGTTGCGGGGTATTGGTTAGGGGCAAAGCGGTGCGTGGGTCAATCAGAAATCGCCCTAGCCCCAATCTTTTCCATGGTACGGTGTACGAGAAAGAAATGTCGTTTAACGGATCGAGTGTCGCATGACGAATCAACGTCAAACATTGACCTACTTACAAGAACGTTTTCGTCGCGCGGGTCTGATGCCACAGATTCGATTCGGTCAGAATTTTCTGATCGATTTGAATTTGATCGATCTCATCGTTCGTTCGGCAGATCTCTCGGCGAAGGACGTCGTGTTGGAAATCGGCACGGGCATGGGATCGCTGACCACGAAGATGGCGCTCTATGCAGGTGCAGTGGTCACTGTAGAAATTGATCCGATGTTAGCGCAGTTAGCGATGCAGGAGATTGCTGCATTGGGAAACGTCACATTGCTGCAGCGAGACGCTCTGCGCAACAAAAATAATTTGCACGATGAAGTGCTGCAGACGGTGAAGGAGAAAATGGCTTCGATTCCCGGGAGTCGATTGAAGTTGGTGGCCAATCTTCCCTACAACGTCGCCACGCCAATTATTTCAAACCTTCTACAGCAAGAACCGCTTCCCGCGAAGATGGTTGTCACTATTCAAAAGGAACTTGCCGAGAGAATTACTGCTAAGCCGCGTACAAAGGACTACAGCGCGCTGAGTATCTGGATTCAAAGCCAGTGCCATGGTGAAATTGTGCGAGTGATGCCACCAGATGTATTTTGGCCCAGGCCAAAGGTTGAGTCGGCAATTCTCGCGATCACACCAGATCCTGCGCTGCGATCGAGAATTTCGGATCTCTCTTACTTCCATGAAACCGTTCGAGCCCTCTTTTTCCATCGCCGAAAATTCCTTCGCAGTGTTGTAATCGCGGCAATGAAGGATCGACTGACCAAAGAGCAAGTCGATCGACTGCTCGCCGAAGCACAGCTCGACGGTAACTGTCGCGCTGAAGAACTGTCGATCGAACAGATCATCGATTTGGTAGATCGACTTAAGCGTGCAGAGCAAGCTGCTGAAGATAAGAACACTTGATTCATGCGGGTGCAAGTCGCAGCGTGATCTTCAGTGAGATTCCAAATCGAGAACTAG
>JBEGUT010000514.1:0-3785 GCA_041178745.1 Planctomycetota bacterium
ACCTTCGCCCCCGGCATTCAAAGCGATATTGCCAGGAAAAGGAATGGACTGATTATCAAGCAACGTTTCTAGGCCGACCTCTCCCCATGCTTCCCATTCGGTAAGTCCTACTGGTCTATCTGCGGATGGAGTCAATAGTAGCCTAAGTTTTGTAGTGGTTATCGTGTTGATACGGACACGATTTGATGTTCGGCCGGTGGGTGTTTTTGGGACGATTGATTGGGGAGCAAGTTTCTGCCAGTTCCCTTGGTCGTCTGCATATTCGATAGCGAATTCTTTGGGTGGAGCGACATCATCATCTTCAAGAAAGTACAAGCGGAGCTCATCGATCGAACGCGCGGTGCCGAAGTCGACTTCTATCCAGGCTGGTTTCTTGTCTGCCGCTTGGCTGAGCCAACGATTAGGAGGGGACTTGTGATAGAAGATGTTGCCATCGTAGATCTTCGCCAACATAGATCCATCGTTTGTTGATGAGGCGGTGATTCGAGGAAAGAAAGTGCCATCGTTGTTGACGATCCAGTTAGCTCGTGCAGGTCGATACTCTTGGGTGGGCTTCGCTTTTTGCGATGGCAAAGGAACTGGTATTTTTACTTCCAGTGAGCCGAGATCGTTACGCTGGGCAATGAGCTTATCATCCAAGAGTACAACGAGCCCTTTGCCTCGGTTGTACCGTGTGCCCGATCGATCCCAGAGAAGCGTCAAGCGATGGCCACTCATCGGAGCATCGACTACGGCGAAGTACTCCCAATCTCCTGAAAAAAGTGGATCAATCGTCAACTGAAGATTCGTGCTACCATCTGGCTCTCGAGTGAAACCGCGAGGCTTGATGCCAGCTAAGCCGGAAAGGATCAAGTCACAATACGAAGAGTGAAAGTAATGTTCGCTGTGATTGTAATTGTCATACCCTTCCCATGATCCAGAGTCGGGATTGGCGGCTTCTGCAATATAGGGCTTTCCATCTTTCCGATGAGTGCGAGTGTAGACTTTAAGAAGCTCAACATAATCATCGCGAGAGATTACGTCTTGTTGATAATTATGTAGCAAATTCGCTAATGCGGTTAGTGTTTGACTGGTCGCATAAGGCCATGATTGACCGCTCCACCAGCAACAATGATTCGTGACTAAAAAGAGAGGATCTTGGCGCTCGGTCACCGTGGGACCATAAGGGGCGAGGAAATAGTTTGGATCCATAAGAAATTTCCAGGCAGATTCAAAGCCAGCATCAGGGAGATTGAATTGCCAGGGTACAAGTCCAATCAATTCGCGGCCGTGCGGGTTCCCTGCAAACTTGCCTGTCTGATAAGTGAGTGTTCCCGCTTTTACGTCGAAACCTTCTAGCGATTCATTTTGTTTGGACTTCGGAAAAAAGTAGGTGCGGTTGGTATCCCAAAGTTGCTTTTGTAGTTGATCTTTAATGGATGCGGCTATCCTCGTAAAACGTTCTGCATTTGCTTTGTCACCAGCAGACTCTGCAAAGCGGGATATCGCTATGGCATCCGCCCACATGTAACTGTTGATTGTGGGGCGGTAAGCAGGAGCACCGCGAAGAATATCTTTTGTCTGCCGACTATTGATATTGAACTCCATGCCATCGTCATGACCGGTTTGCCAAAAGAGTCCGGTAGATTCATCGAAGTGTGACCTCTTCCATCCTTCCCAGTTGGCGATCATGTCAGGGAGAAGGTCGTTGTAGTGCGCAGCATCGGGATGAACGAGAGAGGTGGCCCAAGCAGCATCGGCTAACCAAGTACTGTAGTTACGAGGCTGAGCGCCAGGAGTGCGGAACCAATATCGACAATAGTCCGTCGCATAACGAGGATCGCGCAGCCAGCGGACTTCATAAAGCTGATGTCCTGCCGGGCAGCTGATGGCACCGTATCGACCAGACCAAAATGGGCGATCGATAAACTCAGTAAATGAATAACCCGAACGGGGTGAGCCGTAGGTCAGGTGTTTGGTGACCACTTCCCAGCGATAGTAGTAAGTCGTTTGGATTTCGCGGTCCGGACATTCGACGAAAGGAATATTTTCGAGATACCAACTCCAATCGCGGTTGTCCCAGAATGTTTCCTGTTGCAAGAGCGAAAGTTTATCGATTGGCGGTTTGCTGATGGTCGCTTCCTGGTACCCCAAAAGTTCAGTATCGCAAAGAAGTAGAGAGACCGAGAGCAGTGCAAACGACCAGAAATGCGGTTTAATATGCAATCGGAAGGAACATTTCAATCGACAAATAGGAAGTCCCATTTCGCAATACGCTTTCCAGCAGAGGATATGAAAATAGCGGCTTGAATTATCAAGCCGCTATCCTAATTCATGAAGTCCCCAGTTGGAATGACAGAGGGAAACTCTAGCTTAATTAGCCTATATGAGCGAAAGCTTGATCACTTGCTCTGGTCTTTATCCAGCTTGCTTTTGGCCGCTCGTTCCCGTTCTTCCTCCTCGTCGTCATCTTCATCTTTTTCTGCGGCGTCATGCTCCTCCTCTTCTTCCTCCTCTTCACCACGAGTGAAGACGAAGGCAGCTCGAACGGGGGCTGGCATGGGGGAGTCGGCTCCGCGAACACTTCGCCAAACGATATCACCGAGAATCAAATCATCGGCGGCATCTTCCTTAGAAAAATCCATTTTCATCGATTGAGCTGCACCGAATGCATCTGGCTTGTTGACCTCGTTGAGATCAACCTTGGCGGGGATTGCGGTGTATGGGGTTTCATCGAGTTTACCCGAGAAGCTCGCATACATTGGAGTGGCCGCTGCGTCGAATTGAGTCATCGGCTCGACACCAAGGATGAGTTCCATCGTTCGAAGCATGCTCGATGTGGAATACAAAGTCGAATCGACCGATCCGCGACGAATGTAGGGACTGATGGCCAGCGCTGTCGTGCGGTGAGCATCGACATGGTCTGAGCCGTTTTGTGCATCATCTTCAATCACAAAGATAGCTGATTCTTTCCAGTACTTCGATTTCGAAATCGCTTCGACTACCATTCCTAATGCTAAATCATTATCAGCGACCATCGCAGTCGGTGTCGGTTTACCAGGACGAGTTCCCGACGTGTGATCATTACCGAGTCGAAGGATGACAAGTCCGGGAAGATTATTTTCCGCTTCGAACTGTTTAAAGCGTGTGATAAATCGCTCCGCGCGTTTCACATCAGGATAGTCGAGATCGTATCCACGGAACTGTGGATCGAAATGACCCTGCAATGCTTCGATCTTGGTGAATGCAGGGCTATCGATGGTTGCACCGTTGGAAATGAATTCACCGAAGCTGAAATACGATACTCCAGCTCGTTTGCAGGCATCCCAGAGGTAGCCGCTGGAGGGTTCAGCAATTTTTAATTTACCTTCGGCTGGATAGGTGAATTTATCTTTGCCACCACCTCGATAAGACATCGGCCAGCTTTTCTCAACAAAATCGGTTGCGTAGGCCGCCATCGTCCATTCGTGACCGTCGGCGCTCACTTCGCTTTCGACATAAAAATTATCTAGCAGCACATACTGAGTCGCGAGGGCATGAATGTTGGGGGTGACTTTTTCTGGGAAGATACAAAGATTCGGGTCGCCATTGCCTTGCGGAAGATCACCGAAAACTTGATCGTAGGTTCGGTTTTCTTTAATAATGTAAAAGCAATGCTTCAGTGGACTTGGATCGCCTACCTTTGCCGGAATTGGGTTATCCGCTTCACGACCTGCCGTGTTCACCTTCGAATCTGCCTGCAAGGGACTGAGATCCATCGCTTGGCGTGTCCATTTTGCCATTTGTTCTGGCGAAGGTGGAGTAAC
>JBEGUT010000515.1:0-3769 GCA_041178745.1 Planctomycetota bacterium
GTACTCTATCCCTGATCTAGATAAGGGCTTGCGGTTCGCAGGTTGCCGATCGCCTATTGTATTACAGGAAATCTGGACATCGTGGTTGGCAATTTAGATGTTGGTTGAACGGGCTGTTTTTAAGACAAGCCTTATGCCAGCTCGTAATCTTGTCCAAATCACCTCAGTCGAAGCGAAGTCTTGTCAGGGTCTGACGCGGTTTACGACTTAGGGTGGTGGGGGCGAGTCCAACTGATGTTCAAGCTCAGAAACGCCCAGTTTCTATTCAGTGCAATCAACTCATATCAAAGTTCAGGAATTGGTAAGGAAATTGAGTATGGCAAAACGGCATGTCGTTGTGATCGGTGCTGGCCCAGGTGGTCTCGCCACTGCTATGCAGCTTGCCCATGCCGGAGCAGAGGTAACTTTGCTGGAAGCGAAGGATCGTGTCGGAGGGAGATGCAGCGCGATTGAGACCGAAGGATTTCGGTTTGATGTTGGCCCGACCTTTTTCCTGTACCCGCGTATCCTGCAAGAGATATTTCAGTCGGTTGGATTGGATCTTCGAGAAGAGGTTCCGATGCGACGCTTGGATCCCCAGTATCGAATCACGTTCGGTGCAGGTGGTAAAATTGATGCCACTCCGCAATTGGATAAAATGGAAAATGAAATCGCTCAGCTTTCTCCGCAAGATGCTGGTGCATTGAAGAAGTATCTCGATGACAATCGAGTCAAGCTTGAGAAGTTTCGTCCAATTTTAGAATCGCCGTTTAACAGCGTCCTGGATTATCTGCGTCCGTCACTTTTGGCAGCAGCGCCTTTCGTTCGCCCATGGCGTACATTGGGTGATGAGCTGGAGGCGTATTTTAAAGATCCTCGTTTGACAATTGCGTTTTCATTCCAATCAAAGTATTTGGGCATGTCTCCGTTTAGATGCCCGAGTCTCTTCTCAATCCTTTCGTTTTTAGAGTACGAGCATGGTGTCTTTCATCCGATGGGAGGATGTTCGCGGGTGAGCGAACGAATGGGGGAAATCTGTGCGCAGATGGGGGTTCGCCTAAAGACATCCACCCCAGTGACCGGATTAGAGTTCTCTGGTCGTAAGGTGACCGCAGTTCGCTGCGGCAGTGAGAAAATCGAAGCGGATGCCTTTGTGATCAACGCTGATTTTGCACATGCAATGACAAAGCTCGTTCCCGATTCGCTGCGCAGGCGCTGGACCGATTCCAAGATTGAAAAGAAAAAGTTTTCTTGCTCAACCTTTATGCTTTATTTAGGAATCGAGGGTCGGTACGACGACCTGCCTCATCATAACATTCATATATCCACCGACTACCAACGCAACCTGAAGCAAATTGAACAAGATTTTCAGTTGCCCGACGATCCATCGTTTTATGTTCAGAACGCTTGTATCACCGATCCCTCACTGGCGCCGGCAGGTCATAGCGCGATTTACGTTCTTGTTCCCGTGCCCCACATGCACCCAAATATTTCGTGGGATGTCGCGCAGCGATCGGCATATAGAGAATTAACTTTAGATAAGCTTTCTGCGATCGGTCTTGGTGATTTGCGAAAGCGAATTCGAGTTGAAAAGATGATCACGCCGGCTGATTGGAATAGCACTTACGAGGTTTATCGCGGAGCAACTTTCAATTTAGCGCATGGTTTGGATCAAATGCTTCATTTGCGACCTCATAACAAATTTGAGGATCTCGATGGAGTTTATTTGGTTGGAGGAGGAACGCATCCGGGAAGCGGATTGCCCGTAATTTATGAGTCGACCAGGATTACCTGTAAGCAATTGTTGCCGAAGCTTGGGTTGTCTTCTGATTTCATTTCGCAACCTCATGCATCCCTTTCCCAGCCAGCCTTGGTGGGCGTTTAGTCCTTTGATCGGGGAGTGTTGATGGCAGGGAATGAGAACGGAGCAAAGCCGGTTCTATTATCGAAAGCCGATTTAGATCGACTGCGACTTGAGCAGCAGGAGTGGAGTCGGCAGTCGGTGCGTCGTCGCGTAGGGATCATTGGTCGATCTGCGGGCTGGTTGGTTGAAAACTGTGAGGCCCTAGCTGAAGCGATTGAGGTTCCACATCCTCGTCCAGTAGAGCAAACGCTGGCTGCGGAATTGCTTCCTCTTGCCGATGCCATCCGTTTTGTTCAGCGACAGGCGGTGAGAATATTATCGACAAAAACTCTTTCCAATAGCGATCGCCCACTTTGGATGGGCAACGTAAAGGTGAGATTGGCAAGGGATCCACTTGGCGTAGTACTGGTGCTAGGGACGTGGAACTACCCGCTTTTTCTAACGGGTGTGCACATCGTTCAAGCGCTGGCGGCTGGCAACGGAGTGTTACTAAAGCCGGCGCCAGGCGCGGAACGAGTCAGTGAACTCCTTTGTCGGTCGCTGTGGGAATCTGGAGTACCACGAAGACTATTGCAGTTATTACCTTCGGGCGTCGAGCATGCTCGCAATGCGATGGATCTTGGTGTTGATCGTGTGGTGCTCACGGGATCGTCACTAACAGGTCGTCGAGTGCTCGGGCAGTTAGTCGAAACGTTGACACCTGCTACGCTGGAACTCAGTGGTTGCGATGCAATGTTTGTGCTCTCGACGGCCGATTTGAATCGCGTTTGTGACGCGATACTTCTGGGGCTGAGGCTCAATGGAAGCGCAACCTGTATTGCACCACGAAGAGTCTTGATCATGCCTGACCAACTGGTGCCATTGCAGACTCGATTGAAAGAGCGATTGCAGTTTGCGACTCGTATCCAGGTATTTCCCGCAGCTTTTGAGCTACTCAAGCAACTCACTCGCGAAGCGATCGAGGAGGGAGCGGAGGTGCTGTGTGGGGATGTAAATGATTTCGAACGCGAGAGCGAGATGCTGCCGTTGGTGATGACGGGTGTGCTGCCAGAGATGCGTTTGGTGCAAAGTGACCTTTTTGCTCCAGTGGTTTCCTTGATCACGGTGAATGACTGGGCGGAAGCTATCGCAGCGGATCGACGTTGTCCTTACGCACTGAGCGCATCGGTGTTCGGAGCAACTGCTGAGGCAGAGCAGCGAGCGATGCAAATCGAGGCCGGCTGTGTTGTGATCAACGACTGTATCGTTCCCACTGCGGATCCACGCGTCCCTTTTGGTGGACGCGGCGAAAGCGGTTATGGTATGACTCGAGGGGCCGAAGGATTGCTGGAAATGACTCGCCTCAAGTCGATCTGTGTACGCAATGGGAATTGGGTTCCTCATTTAGAGCCGCCACACAACACGGATAGATCGATCCTATCGGGCTTGTTCAAGTTTCAGCATGGCGCAACTTGGCGAAAGCGTTGGGAAGGCATGAAGGAAATTTGGAAAGCAATTCGCGAACGACAGAAGGAATGAGAGCGGATAGTTTTAATATTTTCACTGAAAATAGGGGAAGTATTAGAAAAATCGGTAGTAGGAAAAGGTACTAGGGAATCGACACAAGAAACCAATAAGGGCTGTGCCCATTCGGTTGAAACACTGGTACCATACACGTAACTGGAATGTGCCAACTTAAACGGAAGAACGATTATGATCCAAGCATCCAAAACATCTTTGTCGGTCGGAGTTGTCGGCGGAGGTTTAGCAGGACTTGCGGCGGCTTGCACTTTGGCAGCGCGAGGTCACCGCGTCACTTTATTGGATAAGAACTCTTGGGTCGGTGGGAAAGCGGCCGTTCATCAGCAAGATGGATTTCGCTTCGATATGGGGCCAACGATCCTAACGCTACCTTCAGTCTTGAAGCGGATCTTCGAGGAAGCTGGT